>CP129471.1:300000-600000 GCA_030583705.1 Patescibacteria group bacterium
GGGTTTGCTTTAATGACGAGAAATGCAGGGGGAGGTAGTACGGGACAATGTAATCATACGAACTGTTTTTGTAATGGAGGGCCATGTCCGCAGATAGGTTTTACTTGGTGGTCTTATAATAATAATAGTGATTATACTAAGCAAAAATCAGCCATAGAGGGAGATGGTATATCTATATGGTTTACAAATGGGAATGATAATAAAATAAGATTGTTTAGACAGGGTGAGTCTGCAAATACAAGAAGAGCCCATGCAATGTTTGGCGATAATATAAAAGACTATTATGTTGCAACTTCTCGCAACGCGGCTATTCAGGCAATTAAAAGATTGTTTATTACAGACAACAAGGGAGTTAATGGACCAAATACCGGAACATTCTTATGGAAGCTTTGGAGATGGGAACAGGGCTCATATCAAGATAAAACAAATGAGTTAGATGGTGAACTAGCAAGTTTCCCACTTAGAGAATGCCCCTCTACTGGTCGGCCGGATTCTTTTGTCCAGGATAATGATCCTAGTATTCCTTCGGACTATTGCTATGTTAGACCGTTAATATCCGACTTTAGAATACCAAACGCCGGTAATAACGGGGTAGATAATTATCAGGTTAGTGGTAGAGGAGAGGACGTAACTTTTTCTCTAAATACAAAAACAGATTCTGAACAGTTACCTATAGAAAAAGTTGAAGTTGATTTTGGATTTAAAGATAGTTTAAATGAACCAGTAACCAGATTAATAGCACAAAGAGCTGGTGATAATAATCCGAGAATATTTTCTCAGAGATTAAGTTATCATGATGTTAATAATGTTCACAATAATCCTTCGGATCCAGCTGAGCGTCTTTGTGCGGCTGAAAATCAAATAACCAAATTTGGCGAATGTCCGGGAGGTAGCGGAGCTTGCTGTATTATTAAACCTAAAGTTAAGATTACGGATAACTGGGGTTATTCTAATGAAGTTAGTTACGGAGGAACCGTTGTATTAAGAGCAAACATTGAATAACTTGACTATATTTCTCGTTTGTGATTTAATTAAAATTAATAATTAAATACTGTAAATTAAAAACTAAAGGAGGGTAAACCCTTGAAAAAACTAACAATAAATTTATTTTTAGGGCTATTCTTTTTAGCCCAAATTCAAAATTTGCCTGCTCAACAATGGCAGACAGTATCAATTCCTAACTATTCCGGCCCGCTTATTTGCGGAGATTTTGTTAACGATTTAACGGGATATGTTGCGCAAAGAAAGATGTGGAAAACCACTGATGGAGGTTATACCTGGAATCATATCTTTGATTTTCCTTATTCCAATAATGCTATAACCGGAATGAAGTTCTTTAACGAAAATTTCGGAGTAATTTCCGGACTTTCTGGAAAAATAATGAAAACTACTGACGGAGGAAATTCTTGGATTGATATTTCCACTCAATCAAATATTCATGCTCTCTTTGAGGTTCATTTTTTTTCAGAAGAGAATTTCGCTCTAACGGGTCATGGTCTCGCGTCAACTACCAATGGAGGAGTTACTTGGGATAAAGTTTATTCTACAGGTAGTCAAACGTGGTTTAGGGGGGCTGCTTTTGATGGTAATAATATTATTGCAGGGCTGAGCCATGATTTTTCTTATATTAAGAGTAATAATGGTGGAACAACTTGGAATACAGGATCTGTTATGTTGGACAATAAAAAGATAATTGAACCCTACGCTATTAAGATCCCTGACTACACTCTTTTAGTTGGAGTTATTTCTGGTAGTCCATATACATTAGTTTCAGCTAAAACTAGTAATAACGGACAAACATGGATTACTAAAGATTTCGGTCTATCTGTTTGGGGAGTCGGTAGAGTTATTTATTATAATCAAGTTATTTATCTTACTACTAGTATTAGTGAAAGAGCGGTGATTATGAGATCAACTGACTATGGAGAAATTTGGAGCGAGTTTCTAGAGTTTCCATCTAATTGGTCTGTCGCTAATCTTTTAATAAATAATCAAAAGATTTATCTAGTGAGGTCTGACGGCTTAATATCTTTCACAGATATTAACGTCGGAATCCAAACCACCTCAACCGAGGTGCCGGATGGATTCCAAATCTCACAAAATTACCCCAATCCATTTAATCCGGAAACAAAAATAAACTTTCAGATACCAAAAGGAGACTTTGTTTCTCTAAAGGTATTTGATATTACCGGAAAAGAAGTCGCAACACTTGTTAATCAAAATCTTGAAGCAGGAAGCTATGAGTATAGCTTCAATGCTTCAAACTTAACAAGCGGTGTTTACTTCTACACAATACAGGCAGGTCAATTCACTGAGACCAAGAGAATGGTTCTCGTGAAATAAAAACTTGCTAAATATCCTTGCCACCATGGCTAGGAAAACCCCTTTTCTTTTTTTCTTTCTTAAAAAGGGGTTTTTTATTTGTTTAATAATTACATAATAATCATATTTGGTCTTAATTTACCCCCCTAACTTGTTCTTGTTGGAGTTAAATGCTAAAATATTAGTAGATTAAAGTCCTCATGATTTTAAATTAATTACAATATATATCCTATATATCTTAGCTTTAAATATGTTTTACTCTATTTTTAAGAAAATCTTTGACCTTAAAAGGCTTTCTAAACCCGCCTTTTTTAGTCGTTTTTCTTCTGTTCGTTCTTCTTCTTCTTCTTCTTCTTCAGCCTTTACTCTAGTAGAACTTTTGGTGGTAATTGCCATTATCGGGGTTTTAACAACTGTTAGTGTGGTTTATTTTAATAGTTCTCGTGTGGCAGCTAGAGACGCGAAAAGATTGGCTGACATCAAGCAAATACAAATAGCTCTTAAACTATATTATCAGGACTATGGAGAATATCCCCAAACCGTTACCCCGGGAGGTGCTATTGCCTCTGGATCTAAGAACTATCTTTTAAGAGTACCCTCTAATCCTACACCCAGAAACGATGGAGATTGTCCAGATGAAGATTATCAGTACCAAGTAATGGAAGGAGGACAACGTTATTCTCTTAACTTTTGTCTTTCTTCTAAAGTAGCTGATCTTAAATATCCCGGTATAAAAGTCGGAACCACTAACGGTATATTGGATTGTAAACCAGGTTATATGGGCATAGTTGGTAGCACAGCCCTTGATACTAATGATTTTTGTGTTATGAAATATGAAGCCAAGTGCTTGGACGAATCTGGTGAACCAGTTGTTGCTGAATACGGTACTGGCTATGACGATGACGTAGATGGTGATTGTATAAACAATGGAGGAGCTATTACCTCAGCTCCTTTAGGGGAACCGATAATAAGTCTTGATCTTAATAAAGCCAGATATTATTGCGAATTGGACGGAAGTAGATTAATTTCCAATCCCGAATGGATGACTATAGCTAGAGACGCACAAAGCAACGGTCTTAATGAAGAAGGTGCTCGTAAATATATGCCCAGAGGTAATTTTCACAGTCAAGCTGTACTTAATGCAGAAAATGAATATGTTTTTACAAATGAATTTGATGGTAATAACTTTTTTGATCGTCGTACCCTTAAACTTTTAAGCGGAGGCAGTATCTGGGATTTGGCTGGAAACGTGGCTGAATTGGCAGACAGTACCTGCGTAAGCGGCACCGGTGCTGGACAATATCCGGTTGTAGGACCAAGTTATTGGTCCACCGTTTTAGCTGATCCGAATTATGCTTATGCTGTTGAAGCTTCGGGGCCGACTTGGTTGGATGGCTATGATTCTTCTATGGGTAACTCAGGTTGGTTTACCAGTGGTTGTAGTTCAACAGGTAATATTTTTATCAGGGGAGGTGATTCTTTTAATGGTACAGATGGCCATGATGGTTATGTAGGTATTTATTACTTGGATTTAGAAAATAATTCTTCTTATAAAGGTAAGTACCTTGGCTTTAGATGTGTTCATTAATTATCCTCTTGGCTCTTTACTTGTAAAAAAGCTTTATTTTAGCCAAAATATTACCACCTATTGACAAAATATTTTATATATGATATAATTAATATTATATATTAATTAACCTATTTTAGTTTATTTATATGAAAACTTTCTTTATTTCCGTATTTTCTTTGTTTTTATTGGTTTTTGTTCCCATATCCGTGGAAGCTCAAATGTTTTCTTGGTTACAAGTTTCAGATATTAAACCAAAGAAGATAGCTTTTGTTGATGATAATAAGGGTTATGCCCTGGTTAACGATTCTTTACTTAAAACCAATAATGGAGGTTTAACTTGGTCTTTAACTTCTGATTTGGGCTTGGTTAAAGATTTTAATGTAAATGAACAGGGGAATATCTATGTTTTGGGAACAATTAAGACTAATAATCAACAAAAAACAGCTTTATTTTTTTCCAAAGGCGGACATGGTTGGAAGGTGGTACATATTTTTATTTATGATATTACTGTTGGAGGTATGGAGTTTACCGAAAATGGACATGGGTTTATCGGCACAATAGGTTTAATGAAAACTACTGATCATGGACGGAGTTGGCGAAGTTTACTTGATTTACCACTTAATCATGCAGTTGATGTGGCTTTTAATCGAGACCTGGGATTTTATGTAGATTATGATGCCGCAAGACAAGAAGTTAATTTATACAGAACAGTTGACTTAGGTAATACTTGGGATTATTTGGGAGTTTTAGATTACCGCGCTTTAGACCTAAACTCACAAGTTCCTTATAAGATAACTTTTGGTGAGGAGGCGGTTTATTTAGTATCCGGTACAAAGATTTTAAAAAGTGTTAACCAAGGAGCTAGTTGGGAAACAATTAGGCAGGATATTAGTGATTTATATGACATTGTTTTTGTTAGAGATAGAGGCTTTGCTCTAGGTAAAGAAAAAATTATCATTTCAGACAATGGCGGAGCTACTTGGCGAGAAGAATTTTTTAGCCGAGCTAGTGAATATAACTCTTTATCAGCTACTGAGTCTTATGTTTACGCCGCGGCTGGAGGTGGAGTTTTTCGTTCCTCTTTTAACGAGCTTTTTATTAAACCCCTAACACCTAAAAATTCTTTTAACACAGCCAGACAAAGTACTGCTAACGGGTCAAGACAAAGTAGCGCTGGATCCAGATAAATAAGAACAAATTTAACCTAAATCTCAACACTAAAAAACGGATTTTATTGATAAAATAAAGTTCGTTTTTAATTTGACAAAAAAACATTTTTTATTTTTGCTATATTTAAACAAAAAAGCTTTTCTTATCTTAAAACCTTGGTTTTCC
The DNA here is from genome assembly GCA_030583705.1 of Patescibacteria group bacterium. Taxonomy (NCBI): domain Bacteria; species Patescibacteria group bacterium. The sequence continues at coordinate 305,228 of CP129471.1, forward strand.
GTCTCTTACCCTTGCCCCCTATTAGCTTATTATGATATACTATAGAGGTAATATCAAATATGGCGCAGTCATCAACATACGCAGGTTTGTCTTATCATGAAGCCGCTTTGTCGGATATGCTTAGGCGTGAAAGAGCAAAAAGGCTATCAGAACAAAAAACCGCTAATTCGTTTTTTGGGCAAGAAGCGGGATCAATCCTAAGAAATGTCGCCACTTATGCAGCCGATAATTTTAGTGATATAAAAGATTCATCAAAATCTTCCGATTTATTTGAAGACTACGCTGCTCATTTACGTATTGTTAAAACCCTAAAAAAAGCCGCTTCTTCTTCTAAGGGTGCTGCTAAGGGAGTTGCCGATGTTTTAGCTTCAGCTGGTATGAGATATTTAACAAGGCAAATGCTTAGAAAAGCTTGGCAATTGGCGATTGAAACTTATTTTATTTCAATTTTCTTATACGGTAATCTTCATATTTTTGGAAGATTTGTTATGGGGGAAAAATATTTTTGTAAACTCGGTCATGAATGGAACCCCAAACTTGATTTTGCTTCAAGGGCGGTAAAGAATACCTCTTCTCATGGGGCTTTGGTTACTACTGTTGAATTAGCAGTAAATTTAGTTGGTATTAAAGCCAGTCCAGAGGTTATACAACACGCTGCCGGTGTGCTGGAAGAAATGAGCGATCACGAGCTATATCAAGCTACTGGTCATAGAAAAAGCGGAGTAGCATCAAGCGCGGCGGGTACTGCTTTAGGTTTGCCTTTGGCCGGTATCGGGTTAGGCGAAGCTTTGATTATAGGGGTTTTGGATGCTTTGGTTATTCTGGTTATCTTAGGTTCTTTAATTATGGTGGTAATAACTTGGTATGTTATTTTTGGAGCAGTGGCGGCGGTGGTTGAAGCTGTAGGTGAAGCTTTTGGCGCCACTTCTTCGGCTTTGCAGGTTCATCAGGAAGTAACCGGAGAAACTCTTTTACCGGGCCCTAAGTTTTAATTTTTATGAAAAAGAGATTATCAGCTTTTATAAAAAAGAGATTATCGGCTAAATACCTTGTCGGTCTGTCGCTTTTGGTTGCCTTAATCTTTATTACCTCAGCCCACCCCCTGCAGGCTTCTATTATGCAGGATGTGGCTAATATTGTTAACTCAATTTTTGCCGGTATAATTAACGCTCTGGGAGCTATTTTGGTTGTTTTAATGTATTTGGTTATTTGGATCTCTTCTTATAACGGTTTCATAACTTCAGCCGCTGTTAGTAATGGTTGGACTATTGTTAGAGATCTTTGTAACATGTTCTTTATTTTAATTTTGTTAATTATTGCCTTTGCCACTGTTTTAAATTTAGAGTCTTTTGCCTGGAAAAAGCTTTTACCAAAAGTTTTAATAGTAGCCGTCTTGATTAATTTTTCTAAATTAATCTGTGGTTTAATAATTGATTTCGCTCAGGTAATAATGTTAACCTTTGTTAACGGTTTTAGGGATATTGGAGGAGGAAACTTGGTTACCATGTTGGGTGTAGAAGGGCTACTTAACTTAACACCGGCTGCCGAGGTTAGTATTTTGGGGGTTATGGCCACCTATGTTCTAGCTCTTTTATATATAATTGTTTCCATTGGCGTAATAATTATTATCCTTTTTGTTTTGGTTATGCGTATGGTAATGCTTTGGATTTTAATCGTCTTATCTCCCTTGGCATACTTACTTAAAATTCTACCAAAGACTTCCGGGCACGCAGACACTTGGTTTAAACAATTTGGTGAGAATGTAGCCTCCGGGCCTATTTTAGCTTTCTTTATATGGCTATCTTTTGCCTCGGTTACTATAAATACAAATACAGATGAGCTTTTAGGAAATACCAGTAGACCAGGGCAAACAGAGGATGAATATAGCTGGACAGATGCTCAAGCTATGGGAGCGGGTATGGCTCAGGCTGGTACCCCGGATGGTATGATGAGGTTTGTTATTTCCATTGGACTATTAATGGGAGGAGTTATGATGACTAAACAACTCGGAGGAGCGGTTGGTTCAACAGCCGGTAGGGTTTCAGATAAACTCCAAAAAGCCGGAAGTTGGGCTGGTAAGAAAATGGGTGGGGCGGCCAAGAAAGGAGCTGTTAATACCGGTAAGTTTGCAGCCAGATCAGGCTTGACTATAGCCGGTGGTGCTACTGGGCTGGTGGGCAAAGGAATGAGTAAGGTTACTGGAGGCCGAGTAGGTAATTCTTTTGAAAAGGGCGGTGCCTTCATGAGTAAATGGGGTTCTGATTTAAGAAGTACCAGGCAGAAAGATAAAGAAAAGAAACGTAAAGAGACTTTGGAGAAATTGGGCATGAAAGAAGATTCAATGGACGCTTTGGCAGATTTCCAAAAAACCGCTTTAGCTAGGTCTTTTAAAGGTACCATTGCTGTTGCGGCAGGAGTAGCTACTGGTAATGCCGCTTTGATTTATGGAGGTGGTGCTTATATGGCTTATCAGCTTGGACCAAGTGGTAAAACATTAAAAGATCATGCTAAAGAGATTCGAATAAGATCAAACATTAGTAAAGCTGAAAAAACAAAAGATAAAATTTACGGTCAGATAAAAGGAGAGCAAGATGCTATTGATAATGATGAAAAATTAACCAACCTTGAAAAGATAAAAAAACATGCGGATCTTTCAGATAAGTATAGGCCAATTATAGATACAACTGTTGCTGCAGTAGAAGCTTTTAAACAAAAAAATGTAAGAGCCCTTGATGCTATCTTAAGCGTTAAAGATTCTGAAGGAGCAACTAATACCGGTCTTGAACTAAGCAGACAGAGAAGGAGACAAGAACTTAATAAAGCAAAAGAAATGTTTAAGGACGCTCCTTCGGCTGTTAGGAAGGACAGACTTAAAGAAATTAACGATAAATATGATGCCCAGGAGAGAAATATTAAAGAACAACACCAGATTTTTGCCGATGACCCAACCGGCAGCAAGAGAGCTGCTAAAGATCTAGAAGAAGAAAAGAAGAATTTGGTTAGTGATAGTGATAAAAAACGAGATGAAGAGCTACTTGAGGCTGCTGAGGCTCTTAAGGGGGCAGCTAAAGAGATTAAAGCTGCTAAAGTTAGAGAAATTAACCAGAAGTACGATAATCTTAATCAAAGAATATCATCAGAATATAAAGATCGTATAGATAGCATCAAACAGAATAATGTTCCTGAAATTGGTATTAGCGGATTAGTGCCAACAGCTATGAATTGGCTTGGTAAAAAAGCTGATACTTACACTCCAAATAGACTTACTATTGCAGCCGCTAAGTTAGGCGCTAAAGAATACTCAGATGCCAGAGATAAGCGCAGCGCTTTGTCTGAAACAGATATTGGACAGTTCTCCAGTAAAGACTTTAGTACGCCAACCGGTCCTAATTCCGGACAAGAGAAACTATTTAAGGTTTTGGCAGATAAATCAGATCTTTCCAATAAGGCTTTAGAGAGAATTATCCAAGGACTTAAAGACATTAAGTCTTCAGGTAAACAAAGTAAAGATGTTTCAGCTACTATTGACGCCATGATGCGAGGTATTGCCCATGTTACCGATAAGGACTCTTCCTTAAAGGCTGCTTTAAGTAAACTTTCCTATACTTTAGAAGATGTCCACCAGGAAGGTAAGAAGGTGAGCGATTTTAAACCAAAGTCCAAGTCTTAGTTTACTAACCAATCTTAAATATGTTAATAGAAGAAGCGATCGAAAAATTTCATAAAGAATTTCCACCGGAAGTTACTATAACTTGTGAGTTGCCGGCGGTGCTTGAGCCTTTATCCCAAATGGAAGAGAGCTATGGTGTTAACTTTTCCGGTTTGGTGGTTTTGGTTTTGGTTGGTGAAGTTAATCTTAATAACTTAACGGATTATCTTAAAGATAATTTGGGCTTGGAGGCTGCCAAAGCTGAGAGTGCGGCTAACGAATTAAAAGAAAAAGTTTTTTCTTTCTTAACCGAACGTTTAACCTTAATGAACGCCAATCCGAATAAGGAGATGAGCGTTATTCAAGAAAAAACCATTATTGAAAAGATTTTTAGTAAGAGATTTTTAGATGAGTTAAGTTATCCTTCGGTTATTACTAATGCGGTTAATATGAGAATCTTTTATATCTTAGCTCGTGACTCTAATTTTAAAGGCAGAATAACTCAAGCTCTGCTTGCCAATGATGAGGTTTTAACCGAAGGAGGTTTAATTTTGGACGAGCAAAAAGTTCCAGCCACTGTTGGTAATTGGCTAAAGGCTTATATTGCCGCCAACGGTAGCCAGACCCATGACAGTGTTAGTCAGACGAATTTTTTGGTTAATTCAGAATATGGCCAAAAACTTTCTGAGCAAGAAAGAAGTTTAGTTGGAAGAACCCTAAAGACTTATATTAATATAGCTTTTTTCCCGGACAGCATGCCTTCTGATGAAGGAGAGGGTTGGGAGATAATTAATATTGAGGATAATGAATCCATGTCCGAACAAGATAGCTCAGTATCTTTAAGTAACACACCTCCCGAGCTTTTGGACCAACAAAAGGTAGATGAATTTTTTGCTGAAATAGATAAAACCGTTGAGTCGGTTAGTGTTAAGCAAGATTCGTTATTATCAGATAGTAGACCGTTAACCGAAGAATCTTTAGAAGAACCTTTAGCTGAAGTAAGTCATGACTCTTTATCTCCTTCTTCTCCTATCCCTTCTTCTTCTCCATCCTACTCTTCTGAAGAATCTAATGAGATGCAGAATGAAGAAATTATGGAGACCAATGAGGAATCTTTAGAGGATAATTCTTTAGTGGAGGTGGATGGTTATTCTTCAAATACTTCGGACGAGGTTAAAGAGCTTCACTTGGCGTTAAAAAATTATTCACCGGACAGTTTGGAGTATAAAGCCCTTGAGGAGGAAATAGTCAGACTGGAAAGTGAACAAAAGTAGTTTTTATTTATTTTAATCCTTTAGTTATATAAGTTATTTTGCTTTTCCCTATGTTAACTTATCTTGTTAAATTTCAAAACTTACCCCAAGAGGTTAAAACCTATCTTAATGATGGGTCTCTTAAGGCTAAATTAAACGATATAGAGCAGACTTTTGGTGTTAGCTTAGCCGCTTTGGTTATGAAAGTAGCGGTTAAGGAGCTGAAATTGGATGATCTTGGTGCCTACTTGGTTAATGACCTTAAGTTAAGCGCCACCAGGGCTCTTGAACTTGAAAAAGCTTTAAGAAGAGAAATTTTTGTTGGTTTACTGGATTATTTATTGGGCGATAGTAGGGGACCCAAGCATGTTATAGATAATGAAGACGAAAAAGAAGTGGCTAAACATCTTGTGCAAGACACTTCCTCTTTTGATAAAAAAGTAGAGGACTCAGTGGAAGAGGTTTTTCGTTTATCCAGAGTTAATTTTTCTTCAGATCCTTTATCAGCTGGACGCTTTAAACAGATAATTAAAACTTATCTGCGAGGTGGTCGTGATAGAGTCTCTAGCTTTGATTCCATGATTAAGAATTCCGAGCTTGGTGGTACTGCCTTGAGCCGTGATACAGCCGAGAGAACCTTGATTATTGCGGATAATTATCTAGCTAAATTATCCAATGCCTCTAGTGAACAAAAAAAGGTTTTACCCAAGAGTTTAGTTGGTAATATAGCCCAAGATGCGGATTATAATCTTGAACAAGTCTTAAAACAAGAAGGTAGATTAATTGAAAGAAAAGAACAAGAAAATACTAAAGAAGAAAGGAAAGTAAATAAAGAAATAGAAAAAGACGACAAAGAAATAAATAAACAAGAAATAGAAGAAAGAAAAGAAGTGCAAGAACAAAAACAAGAAGGAGAATCTTTAGAGCAAGAACAGTTAAATACTCCTTTATCATCCGAGCCTTTACTTGACCTGTCTCATGAGCTTATGCCACCTACGCCAGCTTTAATTGATGAAAAAGCTGAGATGAGGGAGGATGATAATGAAAAAAATAACGATAATGAACAAATCAATGATGAAGTAAAAATTAATAATAAAGAAGAAGTTAATGATAAAGAAGAAACCCTGGAGGTTTCTCAAGCTAAGACTGCCGGTTTAATTAAACAGGCTTTAGCTGGTGAACCACTTAACAAAGAGAAATTACGCTCTTTAACTTCTGTTTCTGTTAAGGTTCCGCGTATAGATAATCTGGAAACTTCTTCTACTGGTAAAGTTAAAATGCATGATATAAAATTTAATCCGAGAATTCTTAGCCCAGTAGATGAACTTCGTTATCTTACTCTTAAACAGTTTAGGAGGCTTTCTATTGTTCCCGAGCAAGCGGTGGAAAAGATTAAAGAAAAAATGGAGTCTTTAGGTCGTTATGATTATGGTAAGAAAATAGAAGGTATTGCCGCTTGGCGTGAAAGTCCTCTTAATAACCTGTATCTGGAAATAGGGCGACGTAGTTTAAAGGAGCACATTAGTGTTGATGATATAGTTAAAGAGAACTTAGCCACTGATCCCGATGGTCTTCGTCAAGATGAACTTGAAGCGATTATCTTTCTTAACCAAAGTTTAAAGTTTTAATTATTGTTTATGCAACAGTTTACTGTCCCACAATTTATTGAAGTTGAAGATAAGATTATCGGGGCTTTGACGGTCCGACAATTTGTTATTTCTTTGGTTGGAGTATTGTTAATAGCTCTATGTTATCGTCTTTTTGATTTTGAACTTTTCTTAATTGTCGGTATTTTAATCTTTTTAATTACCGTTCTTTTTGCTTTTATTAAAGTCAATGCCATGCCTTTTCATTTTTTTCTTTTAAATCTGATTGAAACTTTAAAAAAACCCCGTTTACGAATATGGCAAAAAGATGATACAATGTTAGCGGAGCTAATGATCTCTCATCCTAAGCCCAAAACCCCTCCATCTCCACCAGATCGTCAAGCCTTAATTAGTCGTTTAAACGAACTTTCTTTGATTGTAGACACCAAGGGTATGTACCAAGGAGAAGTTGATGATAACATCCATATTAAGGATCGTAGAGATTTTTAAGTACAGATTTTTTAAATATTATTATGGCCAAAACAAATACCACTCCTTCCACTCTTTCTTACCTGGATATTGCCGCTATTAGGCAAGATTCAGTCATTATGCGTGACGGTAGTTTGCGGGCGGTGGTTATGGTATCTAGTGTTAACTTTGCCCTTAAAAACGAAGATGAGCAGAATGCCACCATTGCCGCTTATGTTAGTTTTTTAAATAATATTAATTTTCCTCTGCAGATAGTTATACAATCCAGGGAACTTAACATAGATAATTATTTGGAAGATTTAAAACAAAAAGAAAAGGAACAGACCAATGAACTCTTAAAAATGCAGATTGGTGAGTATCTTCGTTATATTCAAGAATTGGTTTCTTTAAGTAAAATTATGAATAAGCGTTTTTACGTAGTAGTGCCTTATAATCCCTTATCTGATAAAAAGAAAAATTTCTTTGCCAGGCTTTCTGGAACTTTTACATCTAATGACTTAATCAAGATGAAAGAGGACACTTTTGGTTGGCTACGTAAGGAGCTGTCTCGTCGGGTTGATACAGTAATCGGCGGACTTAGCTCCATGGGTTTAAATACCATTGAATTAGACACTCAGGGCCTGATTGAGCTTTATTACAATACTTATAATCCGGTTACTTCAGCACACCAACCTTTGGCTGAGGTAGATAAATTACGCCTTGAAGAACAAAGTTAATTTTTATGTCAAAATTATCTGATATTTACAATAAGATAGTATATAAGCAAGAACCGGGAGAGTTTGAAGAACCGTCCGGTGCTTTAGAATTGCCTGATCTTGAAGCTATGAGTCGGGAAGCCGAAGCTGGTGAAGAGGTGATCATGAGCGAAAAAGTTTTTCGTCAGGGTCTGGCTTCTATTAAGGAGCTTATCGCTCCGGAAAGTTTTGAGGTAACTCCTCAGCACCTTAGATTGGGCTCTAAATTTTTGCGAACAATTTTTGTAGTTTCTTATCCTCGTTATATCAGTGTTGGTTGGTTTGCGCCGGTAATTAATCTAAACGCCAGTTTTGACATTGCCATGTTTTTTTACCCGGTTAAGAGTGCCCTTATTTTAAAACAATTAAGGAATAAAGTCGGTACCTTGGAAGCGCAAATTATTGCAGACTCGGAAAAGGGTGCTCCGCGTGATCCGATTAGAGAAACCGCTTTACAAGACATTGAAGAGTTAAGAGATTCTTTAACCCAGGGTACGGAAAAGTTTTTCCAGTTTGCCTTGTATGTTACTCTGTATGCCGATAGTCTTGAAGAATTGGATCGTTTAACGGATACGGTGGAAGATATTTTCGGCTCTCGTTTAGTCTATTCCAAGCGTGGTTATTTCCAGGCTGAACAGGGTTTTAATTCCACTATGCCGTTGAATAATGACGAACTTTACATTACCTTTAACATGAATTCTTCGCCGATCGCTTCTTCTTTCCCTTTTGTTTCCAGTGAGCTAACTAGCGATAACGGTATTTTGTATGGTATTAACCGTCATAACAATAGCTTAATCCTTTTCGATCGTTTTAGTTTGCAAAATGCCAATAGCGTAGTTTTCGCCACTTCCGGTGCGGGTAAAAGCTATGCCATTAAGCTGGAAATTCTACGTAGTTTAATGATGGGAACCGAGGTGATTGTTATTGACCCTGAATATGAATACAAACATTTGTCTGAGGCTGTTGGTGGTACTTATATTAATATTTCTTTAGCCAGCGAAGGTAAAATCAATCCCTTTGATCTACCTAAAGCGGTGGGGGACCAGACGAAGGTGGAAGATGTTATTCGTTCGGCGGTTATTACTCTTAAGGGTTTGGTAAGGTTAATGATTGGTGATTTAAACCATGAAGAAGACTCTATCGTAGATAGAGCTCTTTTGGAAACCTATGCTCGCAAAGACATTACCCCTGATTCAGATTTAACCACTGTTGAGCCACCAATTATGCAAGATTTTCAACAGATTCTTGAGGGCATGGAAGGGGGAGACGAGCTAGCTAATCGTCTTAAGAAATATACTGAAGGTACTTTTGCGGGACTTTTTAATAGCGCTACTAACGTGGAAATGGATAACCAGCTGGTTTGTTTCTCGGTTCGTGATTTAGAAGACGAGTTAAGGCCAATGGCTATTTATACCATTGTTAATTATATTTGGAATGAAGTAAGGAGTCAGGTAAGAAAGCGTATTTTGGTGATTGACGAAGCTTGGTGGTTAATGCAACAAGAAGACAGCGCTAAGTTTATTTACGCTTTAGTTAAGCGTTGTCGTAAATATTATTTGGGGGTAACAACTATTACCCAGGATGTTAATGACTTTTTAAGATCCCCGTACGGACAAGCCATTGTTACCAACTCTTCCATGCAAATTCTACTTAAACAATCTTCGGCTTCTATTGAAATGGTGCAAAAGACCTTCCTTCTAACGGAGAGTGAAAAGTATCTGCTTTTAGAATGCGGAGTTGGAGAGGGAATTTTCTTTGCCGGTAATAAGCACGCGGCCATTAAGGTGGTGGCCTCGTATATTGAGGATCAGCTTATCACCTCAGACCCCAGACAACTTTTGGAGATTGAAGCTGCTAAAAAACAGGCAGAAGAAAAGCGTTTTACTGAAGAAAAGGGTTAAAAGAATTAATTAAAGGATTAATAAACAGATATTTTCAGCCACTACTTAACTTGCCTAGAAAATTGATTTTTGTTAAAATATAAGAGTAATAATAAACATATGAATGTTAATAAAAAAGCTTTAGCAATCTTAGTGGCCGGTCTTTTGGTTATCTTTTTAATTATCTATTTTATCTTTATCCACGACTTTGATCGCGATGAAGAGTTTCCGGACGCTGAATTCCCGACTGATCAACCTACCCAAGTAGAGCCGGTAGTTGAAGTAGTTGGGGAAGCTCCTTCGGTAGCCGTACCCCCAAGAACTTCCAGCGAGATTAATCGGGATCAAGTACAACAAGTATCTTCTTACTTTGCCACTCGCTATGGTAGTGCTTCCAGTCAGGCAGATTTCGGTAATCTTGAGGATTTAGAGGTCTTTGTAACTGATGAAATGTGGATTAGTCTGTCTGAAGAAATTAGACAAAGGCGAGCCGCTTTAACCCAAGCTCCAGAGTATGAATCAATAGTTACCCAGGTGGTAGTGGCCCAGATAGACACAATTAGTGATATTATTGGTACTGCCCAGGTAACAGTTAAAACTAAAAGACAATCTATTAACACAAATGGAGAAACTAGCGAATTTGGACAAGACCTTAAATTGTCTTTACGTCTAATTGGAGAAGAATGGAAAGTGGAAAGTGCCCAGTGGGTTGAATAGCTTAGGGTAGTGTAATATTGGTGTAAGAAGATTAGATTAAATTATATTAAATTGAATTAAATTAAGTAAAGAATAAAACCCTCCCTAGAAGGAGGGTTTTATGATTAAAAAAACATTAGATTTTTTCTTAGATTGTCTTTTTCCTAAGCTTTGTTTGGGGTGTGGTTTGGAGGGGTATTTTTTTTGCTCAAATTGTCGGAGAACTTTTTTAATGGCCATTCCTGGTTTTAGTTGTTTGGGCTGTCGTAAGAGAGCCGCTAATCTTCTTTGTCCGGATTGTACCTGGCTTTATTCTTTTGATGGAGCTTTTATTGGCTTAGATTATCACGAGGCTTTGGTAAAAGAGGCGGTTAGGCTTTGTAAATATGGTTTAGTTAAAGAACTATCCCAAGAGTTAGCTGAAGCTCTAATTAGGCGTCTTGAGAGATTCTTAAAACAAGAAGAGATAAGGAAAGAGGAAATAAAAAAAGAAGGAATAGAAGAAGAAACAGAAGGGAAAATAAGAAAAGAAACAAAAGGAGAAGAAGAGGTGGAAGAAAAAACAAAAGAAGAGGAAAAAGAGGAAGAAGTTATCTTAAGTGGTCCCGCAGTAATTAAAGAACTTTTTTCTTCAGTAATAGTTCCCATACCCCTAAGCTCTTTTAGGCAAAGATGGAGAGGCTTTAACCAGTCTGAAATGATAGCCACTAGAGTGGGGGAATATTTTGGTTTGGAGGTTAAAAGAGATCTATTAAAAAGAAAACACCGAAAACCCCAGGCTAAACTAAAAGAAGAACAAAGAAAGAATAATATTAAGGGAGCTTTTTATACTAATTATAGCAAACAAGAATTTCCTTCTAAGATAATCTTAGTGGATGATGTTATAACGACTGGTGCAACAGCCAGCGAAGCAGCTAAAATATTAAAACAACAAGGAGCTGAACAAGTTTGGTTAATTGCCGGGGCGGGGTAAAAAAAGGGAGGGTAATGTAATAGGGCTTATGACTATGATGTCTTATATGATTTATTCAATTATAATAACCTCACCATCTGTTTTCTATATTACTAAATAGAGCTACTTTCATAAATTTATTATGTGCGGAGAGAGAGGGATTCGAACCCTCGAGACTCGTTAAAGTCTAACACCTTAGCAGGGTGCCCCTTTCAACCACTCAGGCATCTCTCCTTGGTTGTGCTATTTACTGTGCTCTCGCTAGGAATCGAACCTAGATTTTGAGATCCGCAATCTCACGTCCTATCCATTGAACGACAAGAGCTTATTTTTTTTAGGTTTATTAGACCTGCGGAGGGGGTGGGATTCGAACCCACGAGCCGCTTGCACGACTGACAGTTTTCAAGACTGTTCCATTCGACCACTCTGGCACCCCTCCTTTACTTAAAATATCTTTAAAATAAGGCTTTAAAAGAAAAAGTTATAAAGCCTGGATTTGGGACTTTTCGCTTTATAACTTATATGCTATAATAATAGTATATAAAACTTAAGGCTTTGTCAATTAAATTATATGGCCAAAGAAAATGAAGAAATGATTTATCAGGAGAATGAATATGATGATTTTTCTGAAGAATCTCCGGAAGAGTCTCTTGATGAATATCTTGAAGAAGAAGGTATTTCTCCTATCGGCTTGGAGATTGTTAGTTGGGAGATTGATTCCCATGACCGACACCAAAGAAGCAAGGCTTGGTATATTGGTTTTGCTTTGATTATGTTTGGTTTGATTATCTATGCTGTTACTACCGACAATTTTCTTTTTGCTTTAATTCTCATAATTTTCAGCTTTCTTTTCCTTATTAACGATGCCCGGCATCCGGCCAAAATTCCTGTTTCCCTTACCACTGAAGGAATATTGGTTGAGAGTAAGTTTTATGAATACGACACTATACAAGATTTTTCCATTGTCTACAAACCCCATTTTAATATCCGTAAGGTCTATTTTGAATTTAAAGGAGTAACCAAGCATCGCCTTTCTTTACCCCTTGAAGATCTTAACCCTCTTTTAGTCAGGGAGGAGTTGCTTAAGTATCTGCCCGAAGATTTGGACAGAACTGATGAGCCTCTTTCCGAAGTCTTGGCTAAAATTTTTAAACTTTAAGCAAATCGTTGTCTATGGAAAGTTCTTTAGCGCCGGCCGCCTGGCCCGGGGTAAATTCAGCCATGGCTAAAAAACTAAAGACTCTTGGGCTTGACTCGGCTCGGGAGGCTTTATATTATTTTCCTTTTCGTTACGAAGATTTTAGCCTTACCAAAAATATTGGTGATTTGGAAATAGGGGAGACAGTTAATTTAGTTGTTCAGATAGAGATGATTAAGAATAAGAGAAGTCCTAGAAGACGAATGAATATTACCGAAGCTTTGGTTAGAGATGACAGTGAAACCTTACGTATAATTTGGTTTAACCAACCTTTTTTAACCAGAATTTTAAAGGTTGGACAATCTGTTTCTTTATCTGGTCGTTTAAGTGAAGATTATGCCGGTCCGGTAATGGTTTCCCCGGCCTATGAGCCCTATAACGGACAAAGCTTGCATACCCAGGGTTTAGTGCCTGTCTATCATTTAACCGCCGGTTTAACGCCCAAACAATTAAGAGCTTTAATAGCTAAACTTTTGCCCTTAGCTGATCAGTTACCTGAATGGTTACCTGAAGAGACAGTTAAAAAATATAATTTAATTAGTCATCAAGAAGCGATTAAACAAATACATTTTCCGGAGAATGAAGAAAAATTGCAAGCCGCTAAAAATCGCTTAAGCTTTGAAGAACTTTTTACCCTAAGATTAAAAGGTTATGCTCGGCGACGTTTGTTAGCCTCTTTTAAGTCTCATAGTGTTGGCTTTAGAGCCGATGAGCTATCTTCTTGGTTGGAAACTCTGCCTTTTATTATGACCGCTGGGCAAAAACAAGCTCTTTGGGAGGTTATACAAGACATGGAAAAAACCAAGCCCATGCTTAGGCTATTACAGGGCGATGTTGGTTCTGGTAAGACAGCGGTAGCGATGGCAGCGGCCAGACAATGCGTTAAAAGTGGAGCCCAGGCGGCCATTATGGCGCCCACCGCCCTTTTAGCTAAACAACATTTTAATACTTGTCTTGATGATTTTTTTACCAAAGACGATTTTACCATAGCGCTTTTAACCTCTTCTTCAAGGTTAATTAGAAGAGGAGACAAGAGTCTTGAGAATTTATCCAAACAAGCTTTATTAAAAGAGATAAAGGAGGGCAAAGTTGATATTATCATAGGTACGCACGCCTTAATCCAAAAGGATGTTGATTTTAATAATCTGGCTTTAGCTGTTACTGATGAACAACATCGTTTTGGTGTTGAACAAAGAGCCGCCTTAGCAGTTAAGGGTAGTAAGGAAGTTATGCCTCATCTCTTAGCTATGACCGCCACCCCGATTCCTCGTAGTCTAGCCTTGGTTCTTTATGGAGAATTGGATCTATCTGTTATTAAAGATATGCCTCCGGGTCGTCGTACGGTTTTAACTAAAATTGTTGAAGAAGAAAAAAGATCTGCTATGTATGATTTTATTAAAAACCAGCTTAAAGAAGGTAGACAAGCTTTTGTTATTTGTCCCTTAATAGATCCTTCAGATAAGTTGGGCGCACGTTCGGTTAAATTGGAATATGAAAAACTTTCCAAAGGTAGTTTAGTGGATTATCGCGTTGGTATGATCCATGGGCGTTTATCTGCTAAAGAAAGGGACAAGGTTATGGAGGATATGTCTTCAGGGCTTTTAGATGTTTTAGTAGCTACTTCAATTATTGAGATAGGGATTGATATACCTAATGCTTCGGTAATGGTTATTGAAGATGCGGATCGCTTTGGTTTGGCTCAACTTCATCAGTATAGGGGCAGGGTAGGTAGGTCCACCCACCAATCTTATTGTTTTCTTTTAAGTTCAGCTACTGAACCGAGAACCAGGGGTAGACTGGAAGTTATGGCCGAGTGTAGTAGTGGCTTTATCTTAGCTGAAGCAGATCTTAAGTTTAGAGGACCCGGGGAAGCCTATGGACTGGCTCAAAGCGGTTGGCCGGAGCTTAAGATGGCTAATTATTACGACACTAAACTACTTAATTTAACCAAAGAGGCTGTGGATAACTTAGTAACCAATGATCCTAACCTGGATAGTCATCCGAATTTAAAGCAATACCTTAAAGAGGAGGAAAACAAGACAATAACTAACGATTAATAGAGAAATAATCCAAGAAGATTTAAAAAACCCCTAGAAACACCTTATTTTTACCTATTATTAGAGCCTTTTGCCTAAAGAAAAGGCTCTTTCAAGATAAAGAAACCCTACCTATTGACATAACTTTTATAATATGATATAATGATATATTGAAGTTTAAAGCAAGAAAATTAAAAATAAATCAAAAATAATAGAAAAGGAGGCCTAAATGGCACAAGGACAACAAAACCCAAAAAGAAATCAACCACCCGTTCCTGTTATTGAGGGGCGAGTAGTTTCTGTAAATTTCAATAACAATATTATTCAAGTTGTTATTGACGCTGTTGTAAAAGCAGGAAGAAACCCCATAAGAAACCAAGATGTGGCTTTTCGTATGGGAACTTCCAATCTCGGCAGCAAGCCAACTGATCAGTATGGATTAGTTAGCTTTGTTCACGACCTACCGGAAAGTTACGCCGGCACAGCAGTTGAATTCAACCTTCACCTTATATCAGGAGGAGGAAATTTTTCAACGGTAGTGAGTTTGCCACCATTAACAAAAAAAGAAAAGGTGAAGACCAAAACCAATCTTGATCCGAATAGGATTGAGTTAAGGAGTCATATTAACGAGAACTCCGGGTTGGCTCATGTGGATGTAAGGGTGATTGGCCAGCGAGGCGAGTCACTGGTTCGTAATGTCAACATCTTTTTTGAGGGGCAGAATCATGTTATTCGCACAGATCGTGAGGGGCATTGTATTTTTCAAATTCCGCGATTTTTAAATGCAGGGGAAGACGTTCTTTTAGCTGTTACCGTTGACGGTATAGCAAAAGAGTGCGTTATCCGCCTTCTTAATCCTGACCCTCAAGCAGGCACTTGGAGAGAGTTTTGGAGAGACGCTGGTTCTTTTTGGCCCTTCTGGGTCTTTGGAGGACTTTCAATGATTTTTGTCATCCCTACAGTGGTGGCAATTATCAAGCTTCTAAACTTTTCATCAGTCGCTTGGGCTTTAATCCCAGCTACGGCACTTTTCCCGTTTTTCTTCTTTGCCCTTTCAGTAGGGATATTTATTTTAAGAAGAACAGCGATCAGGACTCATAGGTATACAAATACCATGATCAGATACAGAGAAAAGAGGGCAGCCTCTGATCCTCATCTTGAAAATCTGGTTGATGAAGTAAAGTCATGGGTAAAGCCGGAGCAAGACAAGTCTGCTGAGGTTAGTAATACTACAACTTCCTCTAGAAGTTCTGGTGCTACTAGTAAAAAGGGCTATGACTGGGGAGGGCTAATGAAGTACATTAAGGCCGACATCATTGGTGATATCGGTAGTAATGCTTTATTTGCCTTACTAAAGAAGGTTCTTCCGGGTAGTAAGTAAAAATTAAAATATGAACCTCCTTGCTTTTATATAAGTGGGGAGGGTCATAGATTATCAAAAAGTTTAAAAAACAAAAAAATTAAAAAGGAGAAGAAATATAATGTTACAAATATTTGAACAAATCATAAAAATGATAGTCAATAGATTTGATTTTGCGGCTACTATCATAGGTAGAAATATAAAAAGGACAGCTGTTCTTGTTCTAAATATATTTCTTTGTCTTTTGACATTCTTTGCTGCTGTAGTTGTTATTGTGTTGTGTCAAATAATATTTGACCCCATTAATATGACCATAATTTTCTGGATAATAGTTGCTTCTTGTTTATTGTCATTTATGTCCAGAAAGACTAGATGGGGATCAGCGGTTCTCGGTGTATTCTTGGCATTTGTTGTAGTTTTGCATATTGCTAACAGCTATGTTCCTGGTTTTTCAAGTATGATTAATTCCCAAAAGGAGAGTGTGGACAATGATGCTTTTCATAATTTTGTCCCGGCTACCGAAAGCGAAGAAAGGATTATAAATACTTACAAAAAGGAAGAAGTGCTTGTATTAGAAAGAGTTGATGAAGCTAACAACAGATTTGACTATCAAGAAGCCCTTCGTATTATGGAGGAATATATAGAGAAGGGGAATGGGCTTAAAAAAGAGCTCTTAAGAATTAGAAGTAGTGCACTTGCCGGTAATAATGTAGAAGAAATGATTGAGATGAAAGGAATTGATGCTATTTATCTTAATCAGACGAACCTGGGAAGAATTAACAAACCAGGTCTTGTAAAATTTTACGCCCCAAAGCCATTTCAGCTGGTATGTTCAGTTGTAGGTCAAGGTGGAGCAACATTGGTTAATAAACCAGCCGGATATAGCGATCAGTATTTTTCTTCTCCAGGATTAATTCTAATCCATGGATCAGACAGATATGATGTTCAAGCAGAGATACCATGATAACTAAATTAGTACGAAATTAGTACTTTTAAAGAGGCAACAATTTTGCCTCTTTTTTATTTTTTTATATTATGATATAATAAAATTATAAATTATATAAGTCTATTTATATGAGTATTATTAAATATTCTTTAGTTATATTGTTTTCACTTTTTATAATATCTCCTGTTTTAGTATTGGCTCAGGTTGGTGATGAGCCTGCTGGAGATAAACCCGCAGGAATTGAGAACCAAAACAACACCAGCAAATCAACAGTTAGCTTACCAAATCCATTAGGAATCACCTCTGTCCCTGTTTTAATCGGTAGAATCATTAAGGGTGCTTTGGGTATTGTTGGTTCTTTAGCTCTTTTGATGTTTGTCTATGGGGGTTTTGTTTGGATGTTATCCGGAGGTAATAGTGAAAAAGTTCAAACCGGTAGAAAAACTTTAGTTTGGGCGGCCATTGGCTTAGCTGTTATCTTTACTTCTTTTATTTTAGTAGACAAGATTATCAGCACCTTGGGAGTATAAATCTTAGCTTATTATATCTCTTATTAGATATTGAGCTATTTTCTTAAGATGATGCAATAATCATTGATTACTTGGCTATTTATCTTTGGGATATTATATTTCTTGTTTATCTTCTCTTTCTCTCTCTTGCTTTTTTTTATTTAATCTTGTATGGTGTATTAAGTTATTATTTTTATTTTTGCCATTTTTTGGCTAAAAACAAGCGCCTATAGCTCAGTCGGTAGAGCAGCAGCCTTTTAAGCTGATGGTCGCAGGTTCGAATCCTGCTGGGCGCACTGAAAAAAAAGAACGTTAATTAGCGTTCTTTTTATTTATTTATATTTTAATAATTGCTATCTTTTGTCTTTTTTTGTATAATTAAAGCATATTATAATTTAAGGTCTAAAGATCTTTTTTAAGGTTTTTTAGCCTCCAAAACTTATGTATGCGATTATTTCAATAGTGCTCTTCATTATATTAATGGTAAAGATTAGTTCCCTTGAAAAAAGGCTCTTTCGCCTTGAAAGAGGAGAGAGAGGAGTTTCTCCTTCTTCAGATAAACAGCCTGAAGCACAAAGAGCATCGGTTGCTCAGGTTTCTTCTACTGAGCCAGTATTAGCGAGCGAGGTGACTGCTAACCCCACCCTTTTAAATTACATTGAACAGTCCAGGGCCCAAGGTATCTCTTTTAAGGTAATAGAGGAGAGTCTTTTAAATAATGGCTGGAATCGCTTAGATGTTGATGTGGCTTTATCTTCTTTTGATAGATCTGGTGAGATTTTTGAACAAAGAGAGGGCCATGAAGACGGTAAAAAGAATTATAGACAAGATTTGAATGATAGATTTATTGAATGGCTTAAAAAAGATTGGTTGGTTAAGCTTGGAGCTTTGTTGCTACTAGTTGGTTTTGGCTGGTTTGTTACTTACGCTTTTATGGAAAACTGGATCGGGGAGCTTGGTCGTATTAGCTTAGGAATAATCGTTGGTGCCTTGTTCTTACCTTTGGGCTTTATGAGAATGAAGAAATATCTTAACCAAGGTGGTATCTTTATGGTACTTGGTTCAACCATTATCTTGTTAACTGTTTTTGCTGCCAGAAATCTTTATGACTTTTTTGACCCCATTTCCGCCCTTTTGATTATGTTTTTAAGCGTTGCCTTAGTGGCTTTAGCTGGAGCACGTTATAAGAGCTTTTACATTATTTTATCTTCCCTGATTTTAGCGGCCGTTGCCCCCTTATTAACTGATTCTTCTTCAGATAGTAGTGTCTTCTTATTTAGCTATTTAACCGTTATTACCTTAGGAACTCTTTGGATAGTCTTTGTGACCGGCATGAGAGAGTTGGTACTGGCTTCTTTATTGATCGTCTCTATTTACAGTTTCCCTTATTGGACTGGTTTAGCGGACGGTAATTTAACTACTTTACTACTTTTTGCTTATAGCTTAGCCGGTATTTTCTTCTTTGTTAGTTTAGCGGGAATTATTAAGGAGCCTGGTAAGGAATCAATGTCTGATTTGGCGACGGCCTTATTAAACGGTTTCTTTATCCTGCTTTGGATTATTACGGTAGCGAGCCCCGAGTGGCAGTCTTTAATTATTGCTTTATGGATGCTACTTTTTGCTGGTGGTGCTTTTGTGGTATTTCGTTTATCTGGCAGTCGGAAAGTTTTTTACCTTTATTCTGCGGTGAGTTTAATAATGCTTGGTTCAGCTACCGCTGTCCAACTTAAAGATAATCAGGCGGCTTTATCTGTGGCCTATACTCTTGAAGCCGGCTTAATTGTTTATCTTTCTTATATCCTTACCTCAGACATTCGTTTAGCTCGTCGTTTGTCTGCTTTAATGGCTATACCGATTTTCTTTTCTTTCTTTAATATCTTTTCCTCCAGCTGGCGACAGGGCTTTTTGCATAGCGACTTCTTTATCTTATTGATTCTTATGATCGTTTTAGGCTCTTTAGGTTGGTTATTCCTTCGTTATCGCCGAGATGATGACCCTGTTATTTGGCGACAATTTAACCCACTCTTAATAGCTTCTTCAATCTATCTTTATCTTATTATTTGGTTGGCCTTGCATTCCGGTTTTTACACTGACTTTTCCACTATGTTTGCCTTAGTGGTTTATGCGGTGATAGGCTTAGTGGCTTATTTCGGTGGATTAATCTATAACCTAAAATCGGTTAAAACTTATGGTACAGTCTTTTTGGTCTTAATTATGATTCGTTTGGCGATTGTTGATATATGGAACATGGACCTGGCTTATCGGATAGTTGTCTTCTTTATAATCGGTGGACTTTTCTTGGCTACAGCCTTTTTATCCAGAATGATAGAAGGAGGAAAGCATGAAGAACCTAATAATTAAACAAAAATTATGAAAGGACAGAAAATCTACAGGGCTTTAATCGTTTGTCTCTTGTTAACCTTTTCTTTAACTGGTTATGCCCAAGGGCAAGAAGCTGAGCCGAATGAAGTTTTAAGCGCCTATCGTTATTATTACGAGGTACCAGCTTTTTCTTCGTCTGTGCCTGCTGTTGTAGAAATGCCTTTGGATAACTTTTTTATGGAAAGATCTTCTTTTGCAGTTTATGATAATGATAATAAGATATTTGTGCCCCATTATTTACAAGATAATCTATTAACCAATAAAACCCCACTTAAGGCTGAGGTTGATAGTGGACTTAACGTAAGAGCCTTAACAGATAATAACCCCTCTACCTTTGTTGATTTCCCCTTGCCTTTTGATGCCCAGGGTGAGGTTGAGATTATTTTAAGTTCATCTTCAGCTATTACCACCTCTTCTTTATCTGTCTTATTGGACGCTAATGTCGCTTTGCCAACCAATATTTCGGTAATAGCCGAAGTTAACGGTGTACCGACCATAGTACTAGCTCCTTCATCAATGAGTAGCCAAACAGTTAATTTCCCTAGAACCACTTCTTCTAGATGGACGGTTAAACTTAATTTTGCCCAACCCTTGCGTATTGGGGAAATGGTTTTGCAAGAAGAAAACCCTTCGGTTAGTAGTAGTCGTTTTATTAGATTCTTAGCCCAGCCGGGAGGTAACTATAGGTTGTATTTTGATGCAGATCGTTTTGTTTCTCCTCCTATTGGAGAAACCCCTAATTTATCTAGTGCCAGAGATATTGTTAGATTAACAGTTGGCGAAAGAATAGCTAACCCTTTCTATAAACTCTCAGATATTGATGGCGATGGTATTCCGGATATTTACGATAATTGTATTGATGTACCTAACCCGGATCAAGCAGATACCGATAATAACGGTAGGGGAGACGCTTGTGATGATTGGGATTTAGATGGTGTTATTAATCTTTATGATAATTGTCCCTTTCATCCCAACAGGGATCAAAGAGATACAGACGGGGATGGTATTGGTGATGTTTGTGATGACGAGGAAAGTCGCTTAACTGAAAAATATACGTGGTTACCTTGGCTGGGACTTGGTTTAGCTTTAGTGGTAATTATTTCTCTATTCTTTATGGTAATGCGTTCCGATAAAAAAGAGAATAATGATACTTAAAATGTAACATAAGAAAACAGAAGATAATATAAATAAAAAAGAAAAAATAAAAGAGCGGACCAAAAGTTCGCTCTTTGTGCTTTAAAATTATTTGAAACCCTCAACCTATCTTTTTATAAAATATCCAGGCAATAATCCCTGATACTATCATGGCTGAGATCTTTGTCGCTATTTCCGACAACTCCTTATTTTCACTAAAAAAGACTAGGAACCCTACATAAGCAAAGAAATTTATCATACCCAGGAAGAAATATGGTTTAATAAAGTTTCTTTTTTCTTTTAGGTGCTCGGCTACAAAAGAAGCCATTAGCAGAAAAAGAGATTGTCCTATTACTGCTATTAAAGCAAATACGGGAAGAAATGGCTTTATAGTTAGCCAAGTAAGTATAACTACAATCAGTAAGCTTATAAAATACAAAAAAGCTACAGATAGTTTATTGAAGATTTTGTTAGTTATCTCTTTCATTTTTTCTCCTTGTTTTTATTTGAAAGGGCAGATAAAGACTTTAGTACATTTTAAGGAAGTTGTCAATTGTTGTACGATTGCATAGTTAGGGTTACCTTTTCTCGAGGTAATATATATAAAAAATTAAATAAAAAACTCGCCCCTATTTTGGATTTTGGTGCGAGTTAATTTTTAGCTCTCGTCTTTCATGTATTCCTGTACAAACTCCTCTTTATTAAGAGGATGCTTTGAGAGCATTATAAAAAAAACAATGATAAATGTTACTATAGCCACTATTGATGTGGCAGTAATTAAAAAAGACCATCTAGCTAGATCAAATAATGATTCCATTATTTTCTCCTTTTTGATTTTTAAATAAAATTTAGTATTATTCTAATTATACACCCAAAGTTAGGTTTTGTCAACGGGTTTATGGGTGGATAGCTTGATAATTTCTTAAGATGGTATTATAATTAAAGAGCTTTTAAGACAAGGCTTTTTCTTGTTGTTTAAGGTTTTAAACCCCGGTTTATCCGAGGTTTTAGTACGCCGGGGTAGCTCAACTGGCAGAGCAACGGTTTTGTAAACCGTAGGTTGCGGGTTCGACCCCCGCCCTCGGCTCCCTTTTTATTTAATTTATCCCCATGGATCTTTATCTTTATAACACCTTAAGTCGGCAAAAAGAGAAATTTTCTCCGCTTAACGATTCTTTGGTTGGTTTATATACTTGCGGCCCAACGGTTTATCATTACGCTCATCTTGGTAATTTAAGAACCTATCTTTTTGAAGATATTTTAAAAAGAGTTTTATTATATAACGACTATCATCTTCGCCATGTCATGAACATAACCGATGTCGGGCATTTAACCGGTGATCGGGACATGGGTGAAGATAAAATGGAAAAAGGCGCCAGTCGCGAAGGTAAGAGCGCTTGGGAAGTAGCGGACTTCTTCTTAAAAGCTTTCCAAGAAGATCTGGTTTCCCTAAACATTCTTGATCCAGATATTTGGTGTAAGGCAACAGATTATATTCAGGCGCAAATTCATTTAATACAAACCCTAGAAGCTAAGGATTACGTCTATCTTACCTCAGACGGTGTCTATTTTGATAGCGCCAAATTCCCGGACTATAACAAACTAAGTCATCTTAAGCTGGATGAACTTAAAGAAGGAGCTAGGGTGGAAAAAAACTCCGAGAAAAAAAATCCCACAGATTTTGCGCTTTGGAAATTTTCTCCTAGTGGAGCTAAAAGACAAATGGAATGGTCTTCGCCTTGGGGTATTGGTTTTCCTGGTTGGCATATTGAATGTTCGGCTATGGCTCTACATTTTCTTAAAGGACATCTGGATATTCATTGCGGTGCGGTGGATCATATTAATGTTCATCATACCAATGAAATAGCTCAGTCTGAAGCGGCTACCGGAGAAAAGTTTTTTAATTTTTGGTTACATGGTGCTTTTTTAAACGTTGGAGATGATCAGAAAATGAGTAAAAGCGCGGATAATTTCCTTACCCTAACTAAAACCCTTGAAGAAACTGGTTTAGACCCTTTAGCTGTTCGTTTCTGGAGTTTTTTAACCCATTACCGCAAACCCATGACTTATAAGGCGGAAGCTATTAAACAGGCTGGTGCCGCTCTAAGTGCTTTACGTAGAGCTATGTTGGGTTGGCCTGAGCCTTCAACTCTAGATAAGGCTCTACTGGATGATTTCCACACTGCTATTAACGATGACCTTAACATGCCCCAGGCAGTAGCTGTTTTACAAGCTACGGTTAAAGCCGAGCTTGATCCGGCTGTTAAGGCCGCTACTGTGCAGGAAATGGATAAGATTTTTGGCCTTAATTTTAACTTTACACTCCAAGAAGATATTCCTTCCGAGATTAGACAATTAGCGGCTCGTCGTGAAGAAGCGAGAAACGAGGAAGATTGGTCCTTAGCGGATGATCTACGTACTGAACTTACTCGTCGGGGTTGGACTATTGAAGATTCTTCCGAGGGTAGTCGTCTGCGAAGAGTATAATTGTTTTCTAAGTATAATAAGGTTATAATATAGGTAATAGAGTAATAACCAATAATATAATAAAAATATAATAAACAAGTTAATAAAAGTATGCCTGAAACTGAAAAAACCATAAGCCCGGAAAGTCCTATTAATCCTGAGACTGTCTCCCCAGACAAGTCAATGGAAAGCCCCACCCTACCGGAAAAACCCGCTGAAAAAGCAGATAAAGTCGTTAAAGACGATGATGTTTTTAATGTTTCAGCTACCGCTTCTTCAGGACAAGACAACTTGGCTTTAGCACCAGATCAGGCAAGAATTTTAGAGATAGAGCGAATCCTTGAGGAAGATTTATCTGAGTTATATTTTCAGATACCCGAAGATCGTCGGCAAGAGTTTAAAGTTAAGGGAGAAGCAGCCGCTCGTGAGATTAGTGAGCTTCTTAAGGTTGCGAAAGTTAAAATTTCTAAGTTGGTTGAGGTTATCCGACGTTGGCTATCTTTAATTCCCGGAGTTAATGTTTTCTTTCTTGAACAAGAAGCTAAAATTAAAGCAGATAAACTTTTATCTTGGCGGGAAGAGAAAAATAATAAAAGCTAGAAATAGTTTAATTTTAAGAAGATTAAGATAAGATTATAGAGGATAAAAAAGAGAAAAGTGGAAACAAGATAAGATAAAAATAAATATAATATAAATAATAACAAGATAAGATAAAAATAAATAATAATTTCAATCTATGGATTTTGGGCAACAATATATTAACGAGAATACTACAGTGGTTTTTGAACCCACTATTCCCAACCAAGTAACGGTTGAGCCGGTTGTTTGGGTTAGTGCTTTATTATTAATTATTTTTTTGATTTTGCTTTTCTCGGTCCGGGCGATGTTTCGTAAGAGAAACTTGGGAGAGCAGAAGGTTTTCTTGGTTCGTCTACCAAAACAAAGAAGCGAAGAAGATAAACAACCCATGAGTGTTCAGCAATTAAGAGAAGAAATTGCCAAGGGTGAAAGCCTTTTTACCGCTATTGGGGGATTACGAGCCCAACACGGTTTTAGGAGTTGGCTTTTTGGTCGTAATGATCATTTCGGTTTTGAAATTGTGGCTCATAAAAAAGTTATTGCTTTTTACGTAACCGCTCCCTATGAATATGCTCATCACCTTGAACATCAACTAAACGCTATTTATCCCGATGCGGTAATTGAAGATGTTAAGGATTATAATATCTTTTCTCCCCAGTCTTTTATCGCAGCAGCCGAGGTGCAAATGCGTAATTCAGATATTCTACCTTTACGTACTTACCTTAAAGACGATACTGATCCTCTTAACTCCATTATTAACGCTATGTCAAAACTCCAAGAAGGAGAAGGCTTGGCTTTGCAGTATATTGCCCGTAGTGCACCCGGTTCTTGGCATGGGCGAGCCAGAGGGATTGTTGAAAAAGCTCATAAGACCGGTTCTCTTAAAAAAGCCTTGGGTGCTAATTTATTTAACCATTTAATGGAAACAGTTGGGGACTTTAATTCGGCGGTTAAAAATGAAGGCTCTAAGCATGAGGCGCCGCAAAAGAAACTTACCGCCAGAGAAGAGGAAGCCATTAAAGCTATTGAAGAAAAAGCCGCTAAAGCCGGTTTACAGGTTAATATTCGTGCTGTGGCCAGTGCTTCTAGTATGGGTAGAGCTTCGGCTATTTTGCGACAAATGACCGATGCTTTTAGTCATTACAATCTATATGAATACGGTAATAGCTTTATCGTTAAAACCTTTAAGCGACCCAAGAAGTTTATTAGTGACTTTATCTTCCGTCGTTTTTATGAAAAAACGGCTGCCCTGTGCAATACTGAGGAAATGGCTAGTTTATATCATCTACCCTTAAAAAACGCTGAGACACCCAATATTTTATGGTTAACAGCTAAACAGGCCGCCGCTCCAGTTGATATACCTGAAGAAGGCTTACTTTTAGGTACTAACCATTACCGACACGTCCAAAAAGAGGTTAGAGTTAAACCGGCAGATCGTTTACGTCATACCTACATTGTTGGTAAGTCTGGTACCGGAAAATCCCAACTCTTAGCTAATATGGCCATACAAGATGTCTTAGCTGGGCATGGTCTTTGTTTTTTGGATCCCCATGGTGACGTGATTGAAGATATCTTAGCTCGTATTCCACCGGAGCGGGCGGATGATGTGATTATCTTTTCTCCGGCAGATATAGCAAGACCAATGTCCATGAACCTTTTGGAATATGATCCTCGTTATCCTGAACAAAAGACTTTTGTCATTAACGAGATGATTGGTATTTTTGATAAACTCTATGATCTTAAATCTACTGGTGGACCGATCTTTGAACAATATATGCGTAACGCCATGCTTTTAGTTATGAGTGATACCGAAAGCGGCTCTACTTTAATGGAAATCCCCAGAGTTTTAGCTGATGCGGAATTTCGTAATTTAAAACTTTCTCGTTGTCCTGACCCGACAGTGGTGGATTTTTGGCGTAAGGAAGCGGAAAAAGCTGGTGGTGATGCTGCCCTAGCTAACGTTGTCCCTTATATTACTTCCAAGTTAACTTCTTTTATCTCTAATGATATGATGAGGCCGATTATTGGGCAACAAAAGAGCTCCTTTAATTTGCGAGATATTATGGATTCAAGAAAACTACTTTTTGTTTCTTTGCCTAAGGGTATTGTCGGGGAACTTAATGCCTATCTTTTGGGTATGATTATTGTCGGCAAAATCTTAATGGCTGCTTTATCTAGAGCGGATATTACTAATCCAGCAGATCGTAAAGATTTTTATCTTTACATAGATGAGTTCCAGAACTTTACTACCGATTCTATCTGCCAGATTTTATCCGAGGCTCGTAAGTACGGATTAGGTTTGGTTATTGCCCACCAATATATTGGGCAGTTAACTAAAAAGGGTGATACGGCAGTTAAAGATGCCGTCTTTGGTAACGTAGGAACTATGATTAGTTTTAAGGTGGGGTCTGAGGACGCGGAGTTTCTTAAAAAAGAATTTGCTCCGGTTTTTAGCGAGTTTGACCTTATTAACGTGGAAAAATATACCGCCTATATTAAGCTCCTTATAGATAACACCACCAGTAAGCCCTTTTCCATAAAAACACCTTGGCCCTTGGCAGGCGACCTAAGGCCGGATATGGCTGGCAAGCTCAGGCATCTTAGTCGTCTTAAATACGGGCAAGACAGAGAAACGGTTGAGGCGGAAATTATGGCTAGGGTTAGACAGACGCAGTAGTTAATAGAGGTGGAGGCTTAAAATAGGGTATAAATATAACTAAATGATGTTTAATTTTAAATAATTTTCTCCCCTTGACCAAAGCTTGCCCAAAAGGCTATAATGGGAGTACTTTAAGGTGTTTTAAAAGTAATTAAAAATAATAAATTATTGTTAAAGCAATTTAAAAGATTAATAAATAATCAATATAAATAATAAATAAATATTAAAATATAATTAAAACAAACATATGGATTATACAAACACAAAGGAAAATGAAGACGACAGAGCCGAAGAAGGTCTGGTGGTCTCAAAACAAAAATTGGCTGCTTTAAAATCTTTGGCTAATAATCTGCGCCAAGCCAGTGAAGCCTTATCCGACTTTTTGTCTGGTTTTGGGGAATTGCCTTATTCTTCCTCTTCACAAGGTTTTGATTTAACGGCGCCTAACATAGATCGGGTAGTGGAAGGTGTTTTTGATGGAGAAAAGATGATCGGTTCTGATGGTAAGACTTATCTGGTGCCAATGAATTACGCTTCTAAGTCCAAGTTGGTTGAGGGAGACGGTTTAAAACTTTCTGTAACAGATAAGGGTACTTTAATCTATAAACAAATTTTGCCAGTAGAGAGACTTCGTTTAACCGGTGGTTTAGAGAAATCAGAAACAGGTGACTGGACTGTTCAGGCCGGTGCCCATCGCTACCGAGTCTTGGGAGCCAGTGTAACCTATTTTAAGGGTGATCCAGGCGATGAAGCGGTAATTTTAGTACCTAAGACCGGACAGTCTCATTGGGCTGCGGTAGAACATATTTTTAAAAAGAGTTAATTTTGCTGTTAAGTTAAAGCGTTAAACGACGGCAAGATTACCGTTCGTTTTTCGTTTATAAAGAGGATTTTATATTTTATTAAACTAAACAATTAATCTAATTAACATGCCCACCCTATACCGTAGATATCGTCCCCAGACTTTTGCTGAAGTTTCCGGACAAGACCATATTAAAATAACTTTGGAATATGAGATTATGGCCAATCGTTTGGCGCATGCTTATCTTTTTTGTGGTCCAAGAGCCATTGGGAAGACTACGGTAGCTAGGCTTTTAGCTAAGGCGGTTAATTGTCCCAATAAAAAGAAAAACAGTGCTGAGCCTTGTAATACTTGCGAGTTTTGTCGGGAAATTACAGATGGACGGGCTTTGGATATTTTGGAAATAGACGCGGCTAGTCATACTGGGGTAGATAATGTTCGCGAGTCCGTGATTGCTTCAGCCAGAGTAACTCCTGGACGGTGTCGTTATAAGGTCTTTATCATAGACGAAGCGCATATGTTATCCACGGCGGCTTGGAACGCTTTGTTAAAGGTTATGGAAGAGCCTCCTGAATACGTTATTTTTATTCTTTGTACAACCGAGGCTCATAAGGTGCCGGCAACTATTATTTCTCGTTGTCAGCGTTTTGATTTTCGTAAAATAGGTTATACAGATATTTTAAAGAAACTTAATAAGATTATTAAAGAAGAAAAAGTGGAGATAGAAGACGAGGTACTGGAGGCAGTAGCTAGACATTCTGGTGGACATATGCGGGATGCGGAAAGTCTTTTAGGACAAGTTATTTCTTTGGGTTCAGCTGCTGACTCTTTAAAAGGTAAAAAGATTACTTTAGCGGAAGCTGAATTGGTTATCCCAAGAAGCTATCTTAACGAAACGGTTTCCATGCTGGAATTTTTAATTGAGAAAAAAGCGGCGGAGGCGGTGGAGCAAATTAATCGTTTAGTGGAAGACGGCGCTGATCTTAAAGTTTTTAACAAAGAAGTGGTGGAAGTATCTAGAAGATTGTTCTTAGCCAAAGTTAGTCCAACCATGGGAGCAGAGCTTTTATCTGAGTTTGGACAGAATGTTGAAGCTAGACTTTTGCCTTTATATACTAATAGCCGGTTAGACTTTCTTTCTTATATGACAGATCGTTTGGTTAAAGCCGGGTTAGAGATAAAAGATTCTCCTTTAGCACAACTTCCTTTAGAATTGGCGGTGGTGGATATTTGTCTTTTTTCTGTGCCTAGAGATACCTCAGCAATTTCTGGTGGAGGAGAAGGAGTAGGACAGGGAAAAGAACAAAGACAAGGGCAACAAACCACTGGAAATATAACACAGCAAAATAGTGGGACACAAAAGAGTATTAATGATAGTGCTGGAACAAAGAGTGGGGATGGGGATAATAAGCAATCGGGGTTTAGTTTAAGTGGTAACTCTTCTTTAGAGGTAAACTCTCTTTGGAAAGAGCTTTTAGTTAAGATAAAGCCATATAATCATTCCCTTTCCTTTATTCTTAAATCTTGTCTGCCGGTTAGTCTTGAGGGGAATAGTCTAAGGATAGTTTTTAAGTATAAGTTACATTATGACAGAATTAAAGATGAAGCAGTTAAGAGTTTGGTGGAAAAGGTAGCCTCAGAAATTGTTGGACAAAACTTAATTGTTGAAGCTCTTTTGGATCCTTCTTTAACTTTGCCGGAGATTAAAAGTGTGGAAGAAGATTTTGGGGGTAATAATACAAGAGCTACTTCCAGTGAATATGAACAGTTGGATAATGATCAGGATAGGGGAGAAGGTGAGAGAGAAGGAATGGGAGAGGATAATCAAGGAGGAGAAGGTAATGATAAGGGATCGACTGGGGATGATTCGGTAATTAATAATCTTTTAAAAACCTTTGGAGGAAGAGTGGTTTAGTTATAGTTTAGAGCTATGGAGAATAAAGATAATAATGAAAATTACAAGAAGATGGCCGATTTCTTTTATGAAATAGGTACTATGCGCAAGATTATGCGTATTCACCGCCAAGCTCTTTTAACGGATGATATGTCGGACAGTATTGCCGCTCATTCATACCGGGTAACGGTTATTGGGTGGTTTTTAGCGAAAGAGGCTGGTGCTGATCCATATAAAACGGTTATGATGTGTCTTTTTCATGATACTGAAGAAGCTAGGAGTAATGATCATAACTGGATTCATAAAAGGTATGTTAAGATTTTTGATGAAGAGATAAGGGAGAGTCAGTTAGGGCAATTACCTTATCCGGAATTATCTGAATTTATTAAAGAATATGAAGAAAGAGAGAGCTTGGAAGCTATTTTAGCTAAAGAGGCAGATACTCTTGACCAAATTCTTCTTTTAAGAGAATATGAGTGGAGTGGAAATAAAGAAGCTTATCTTTGGTTGTATGGCAAAGAAGAGAATAAGGAAAAGAGACAGTTAGATAAGTTAAAGACAGAGGTTGGTAAGAAGATGGGAGAGGCAATCTATGAAGCAAATCCTTCAGATTGGTGGAATAAGCTTTGGACTTCGGAGAATAGGAAGGATTAAGGGTTAGGGTTAAGAATTAAAGAAGAGTAATGAAAGCATTGGTATTAGTATAGTTAAAATCATAGTTAGTGGTAGAATTATAGTATTAATAACCATTGTAATAAATAAAACAAAACAATGCGGGATCGTCTAATTGGTAGGACTTCGCCCTCTGAAGGCGACTATCTAGGTTCGAGTCCTAGTCCCGCAGCCAAGTTGAGCATAGTTCTTACGTACGAGGAGCGTAGCCAAGTTGAGCTAGTACGAGGAGCTTACTTTCATTAAACATAAGTCTATGAAGACAGCACTTATAACCGGAGCTAATCAGGGAGTTGGATATGGTTTTGTTTCTAAGCTTCTTGGAGAAGGATGGAGAGTATTTGCGACTACTCGAAAGTCTATTGAAAATTTACCAGCGCTCCAGAATTTAGAATGGATGTCTCTTGAGCTTACCGATGATGAATCAATTCAGAAAGCCTTTTCTCTTGTTGCTGGCAAGACAGATAGGATTGATTTAATTGTGAATAATGCAGGGGTTAACAAAGATACGGCAACGCAGAATCAAAAAGAAAAAGTTAGCACCCTTCAAGACCTTGATAGAAACATGCTTCTAACCATGTTTAACATCAATGCAATCGCCCCTTTATTAATTGTTAAGCAGTTCCTGCCTTTGCTACAGGGAAATCCTTCCTTTATTATCAATATATCTAGTATTCGAGCATCTTTTGGTAATAAAAATAAATTAGGTAATTATGGGTATAGAGCAAGCAAGATAGCTCTTAATATGTTTACTTTTTGCAGTTTAAAAGATCTTCCTGAAAATGTTAAAACTTTTGCGGTACACCCGGGGATAGTGAAAAGTCAAATGAATCCAACCGGAGAAGGGGATCCTGAAAATCATGCTGAAAAAATATTAAATATAGTAGAGAACTGGAATGATGAATGGAACGGAAGATTCATGAACTTTGACGGTACAATGTATCCTATAGACGAGGGGTAAGTCTTATCCTATCTTAGGGCGATCAGCTGAGTTTGTTTAATTTAAAAAAATCAACTAGAACTAATATATTAAAATGAAAAAAATAGATTTTATTTCATATCTTGAAACTCTTACAGAAAATGACTGGAGTAAAAAAGTCACTAGTCAGTGGTCAGTTAAAGATGTAGTTGCTCATCTCACGGGTTGGGAAAAAGATGATGTAGATGCAATTAGATCAATCTGGACAACTAAAGAGTTGCCGTGGTGGATGAAGACCAAAAATTATGACGATTATAATAAAAAATGGGTTGATTATTATAGTTCTTATACTTCTGGTCAACTTTTAAATGAGCTAAAGATTTGTCAACAAGCTGTTGCGGATGAAATTAATAGAATTGGAGAAGCTAATTTACGAGAGTATCCCGAGTTATTTTCTTGGCTTTTTGATGAAACAGATAAGAGTCATTATTCTATTCATCTTAGACAAATTAAGGAGGCGGTCTCTGGTGCTCGGGGAGCGTCGATATGATAAAATAAAAGAACCTATAAAAGCCTTACTGGGCTTGACCGATTACTGTTCTAGCTTAGGGCGGTCAGCCAAGTTGAGTTAGTTCTTACGCACGAGGAGCTTATGGTCTAATATTACTATGAAGGAAGCAACCAAATCATTTGATAAAATAAGAGAATTGAGAGACCTTATTAACTCATCTATTTGTTATGCTCAAAACACATGGAATCGCAAAGATACGGGTGATTGGAGTAAATTGTGCGTGTCCATGGATAATATTGAGGATACGCAAGTTGCGATTGATGAATATCTATTTTTAGACACTAAGGGATATTTAGCTGTGTATGGAGTTCTTCAGGCTTTTGTTGTACAACAAGATGCAATCAAGCATTTGGAAGAGGCAATCGGAATAAAGGCATGGACATTAAATGACTACCCTAAGTTTAGAGAAATTAGGAATATTAGAATTGAAACCATTGGCCATCCAACAAAAACCGAAAGAAAGAGGAGATCGAGTACATTTGAAGATGGGACAATAACTTACACTTCTGTTGGCAGAGAACACCAGAAAGGTATTGTTTCTTATGTAGTCTGGTCAAAAGATGGAGCAGTTATTAAAGAAATAAATATTAAAGAACTGATACTTTTACAAGAAGAATTGTTAAAGCAAGAAATTATAAAGATTATGGAAAGAATCAAAAGAGACGAGAAAGATCACAAAGTAAGATTTAAAGAGAAGAGTTTGATTTCTATGTTAGGTCAAACAAGTTATTTAGTGGGAAAACTTTGGTCATTTGAAAGAAGTCGTGAGCACTCCCAGGTATGCTTTGAACAGGTATTTAAAATTTATAATGAGTTTAAAGAGGAAATAAAAAATAGGTATAAAATAAAGAGTTTCAGTGAATTTAGCACTCAAGTGCCAGGATTAATTAATCTAATTCAACACCTAGATAAAATATTTCCACGAATAAACAAAATGATTTTAATGGAAGAGGATGTTGATAGATTAGATTTAGATGTATATGTTCAATCATTAGACATTTCTTTTGAAGAACTTCAAGATATGGCGAGAAAAGTTGATGAAACATTTAGCAGTTAAGTTAATTAACTAATTTAATCTATTTTATGAAGATTGCATATAGTTGGTATGTTATAGCATTCCTAATAATCGGTGGATTTTTATTTTGGTGGTATTCTTTTCGACCATCCCTAATTATTAAGCGTTGCTCATTTTCATCCCTAGAGAGAGTTAGTGAGTCAGATAATTTAGACAGAGAGGACTATGAGTATTATTTTACTAGATGCATGAGAGAAAATGGTTTGAATTCAATTAACAAAGCTAACTGGAGGCTTTAAAGGTGTATATTGGTTATCCTGGATTTCTTAACTTTTAGCAAGGTGATTCCATGAGTTATTAGAAATGGATGTATGAATATTTTCGAAGAAATAGCCAAACTTAATTTTCCACCTGATCAATCTTAGTTTCTTATTCTAAATTGAATTTGAATCTAAGGGTGTTTTTTTATATATTGACAACCCATTGACAAACCCTAACTACTATGGTATATATATTAGTAAATCAGCTCTTTTTATTTAAATAAAAAAAATCAAACATGGAAGAAACACAAGAACTAACTCCTGCTGCTCAGAGATCAACAAAGGTTCTTATTATAACCTTACTCCTTCTCATAATCTTGCCCATCATCGTGAGTATTATAACCGGACAGGCAGAAGGATTTTGGACAGTACTCTTTGCTGTTCCTGGACTTTTAGCTTTTGCAAAGATCTCTATACATTTTAAGTCTTATCAGGGATGGAGGGTTACTGGAAGAAAGATGTTTCTAGTATTCCCAATTTCTCTGGCTTTATCTGTAATTATTCTTCTTGGTATGTTAGCTTATATTGCAGGCTTAACCTCAGGAATAACATCTCTGCACCCAGATACTTTAGCAAGAATACAGATATTTGTATTTAGCGCCGTATTAGGTCTCTTGGGAAGCCTTGTATATTGGTATGCAGGTATAAGCGCTTTTACTGCTAAGTTCAGTGAATATGATTTTCGTAAGATATTTAAACAAGCCGGGTTGCCCCAAGATGAAATTGAACAGAAAATTAATTTATTAAAAGAGAGGGGATTGTTATAGTAGAAAGTACACAAATTATTTTAAAGGAGTTAAATCATTAACTCCTTTTATTATTTATTGAAGATTAAGTTGTTTCCCAGCTTAATTTTTTAAAGCAAATTAAGTAAAAAATAATTTCTAAGATAACACAGATAGAAGATGTTTTCTTATATGAAATTATATTAAATATAAAAAGAGATTAATTCATTAATCTCTTTTTAGCACTCTCTACTCTTTATTTATCGTAGAATCTTGCGATTTAATTTCAGTTAATCTCATAAAGGACATAACAGAAAATGCTGAGGTACCAATAAGCATAGGAATTGAGAATACGGGGTGAATAATTATAATGTCCCACTGATACCATCCAATAAGGGATAATATTGTATAATCAAAATTAAGTTATGATTAGATGAATTATCCATCTTATAAACGAGAAAAGCATTAGTTTTATTTTGTTTTGATTATTATTTACCTGTATGGTGTATATTGATAGGAATATGTTATACAGGTAAGTAGTATTTTTCTTGGTTTCTTCTTTCTAGTTTTTTGTTTTTTGAAATATTCACATTAAAATATCCACACTATGCAAAAAAGCTAATCTGTGCTATGATGATTACATGAAATTGTTTAAGAAATCTCAATACAAGATTCTTTTTATCGCCTCCGAAGCCTCTCCTTTTGTTAAAGTGGGTGGCTTGGGGGAAATCATGCATTCTTTACCTAAAGCTTTACGAGAAATGGGCTGTGATGCCAGAGTAATGGCTCCTAAATACGCTACTATTGATACTGAAAAATACCCCATGAAAACCGAATATGCCGGTTTGGTTTTAGGTGATTTAGAGAATGATCCCTTGGGAATCTTAACTTCCAATGTTTTAAGCAGTCAAATAGACGGTACTACTATTTACTTTCTTGAAAACATGGAATATTACGAAAAAAGAGCTAATGTCTACGGTTACACCGACGACACTATCCGTTGGGTACTATTATGCCGCGGAGTTTTGGAATTCTTAAAAGTAAGTCCATGGCGTCCGGATATTATTGTGGCCTCAGACTGGCAAACCGGCTTTATTCCCAATTATCTTAAAACCGATTATAAGGATGATCCGGTTCTAAAGAAAATCTCTACGGTTTTTACTATTCATAATCTAAGATACCAAGGTATGTTTGATCCGCACTTTGTAAGTGAAATGGATTATGATTCCGGGCAACAACTTATTCCGCCCCTGCCCAATGAAGATATTTTAAAACTAAATGGTATGAAAAGGGGAATTTTATTTGCTGACGTAATTAATACCGTCTCTCCGACTTATTCCAGAGAAATTTTAACCGAAGGAGCTGGTGAAACTTTAGATAAACTCTTAAACGAAAGAAAGAGCAGTTTGTTTGGTATTTTAAACGGTATAGATACTGATTCGCTTAATCCAGAAACTGATCCTGATCTTGAGGTTAACTATAATTTTAAAAACTTTAAAAAGAGAAAACTTAATAAAGCCGCTTTGCAAAGACAGTTTGGTATAGAGATTAATGAAGATAAGTTTGTGGTTGGTATTGTTTCTCGGATGGACGAACAAAAGGGTTTTGAACTTTTAATTCAGATGATTGATCAGTTCATGCAGAATATAGATATGCAACTAATTGTGCTTGGCGAAGGTGATCCGGTTTATCGTGTCTTTTTTGAAAACCTTAAAAAGAATTACCCAAACAGAGTGGGTATACATTTTTCTTTTGATTCTCGTTTACCACGTTTAGTTTTTGCCGGTGCTGATACAGTACTCCTGCCATCTCGCTTTGAGCCTTGCGGACTGGTACAAATGGAAGCTATGCGTTATGGGGCTATCCCAATTGTTCATAAGGTCGGTGGATTGGCCGACTCGGTTGAAGACTTTAAACCAGAAACTGGTCTTGGTACTGGTTTTGTTTTTGAAAAGTTTGATCCTTTCTCCCTAACCATTGCTATGGTTAGGGCTTATCAGGTATATAGTCAAAAAGATCTTTGGAATAAATTAATTAAAAACGCTATGAATCAAGACTTTTCTTGGCGAAGATCGGCTGAGGAATATTTGAATATTTTTGCCAAGGCCAAGCGTTTTCATAAAAACAATAAAAATGAAGTGGGCTAATTTCTTCCATATTTATCAGCCAGCAGGACAACAACCAGACATCCTTGAGGCAGTAGTTGCCCAAAGTTATCGTCCAGTTTTAGAGGGGTTAAAAAAATACCCTAAAGTTGGAATTACCATGAATATTAGTGGGGTTTTGTTGGAGATGTTTGATCGTGGATCTTACCACGATCTTTTAGATATTATCAGGGAACTTGTAAAGGAAGGCAGGCTTGAGTTAACCGGTTCGGCTAAGTACCACGCCCTTTTACCGTTTTTACCGGAACAAGAAATTGTAAGACAAATAGAAGAAAATAATAAGACACTAAATTTTTATCTTGGAGATTATCGTCCTCGTGGTTTTTTCCCACCAGAAATGGCTTATGATCCCAAAATTATATCAATCCTTGAAGACTTTGGTTTTAATTGGTTAATTCTTGATGAAATAGCTTATCAGGGTAAAACCATGGCTGTTGATTATAATAAGCTTTATAAGATAAAAAATTCCAAGCTGGGAGTTTATTTTAGAGAAAGAGAGCCTAGTAATTTAATTATGGGAGCTACTGTACGTTCTTTAGCTTCTTTTAAAGAAGTTTGGGGTAAGGAGTTACTAGAAGGCCGCTATCTTTTAACTGGTATGGACGGAGAGACTTTCGGTCATCATCGCCCTGGTCTTGAAAAACTATTACTTGAACTTTTCGCCTCTGATGAACTTAACTTGGTAACTATTTCCCAGTTGTCTTCTTTTTATTCTGAAACACTGGAAATTGAGCCGGTTAAATCAACCTGGGCTTCTAGTGAAGAAGAGATAAAAAAAGGCATACAGTTTTTATCTTGGAGTGATCCTGATAATGAAATACACGCCTGGCAAAAAGAACTACTAGATTTGTCTTTAAAAAGTGTTTATGCCCTAGATAAACAAGATCCCGCTTATGCCGAAATTCGTCAAGCTATGGATGAAGCGTTATCCAGCGACCAATTTTGGTGGGCGTCTGGTAAGCCATGGTGGAGCCTTGAGGAAATAGTACGAGGAGCAGTTTTATGTTACGGGGTTATTAAAAAGAATCCGCAGGTGGAAATATCTCTTAAAGAGCAAGCTTCCTCTTTATATGAAAAAATAATCTCCACTGCTTTTGAATGGAAAGAAAGTGGACGTGTCTATCAAATGCTTAATGAAAGAGAAAATATTGAAAAAATACCTTTTAAGGAAAGAACTCTTGAACAAGGAGGAGATAAAGCCATGGAATATGAAGCTTTCTTGGCGATTTTTAAAAGACTGGAAAACGAGGCGGCTGAAGCAGGGGAATATGAAAAGGCTATTTTATGGCGTGATTCTGTTTGGAAGATAGAAAATAAAAACGATATTTATGACATGGTACACGCTGTTAATCTTTTAAGAATGGAAATACCTAATCATGAGGTAGATAAGATTATTAAGGAGTATCAAGACAAATATAGAGCCATTCGGGGCGGACAACCTGAACAAAGAGATTAATTCATTGTTTAATTTTAATTTTAAAAATATGATAAGATCATCAATTATTGTTACAGCAATCTTTTTCGCCCTAGGGGCGATCTTGGGCTATTTTTTTTCATTATTCGTAGAAGTTTCGGTGGATAAAGAAGTTTCTTCGCGTATTTTGTCTTTTGAAGAATGCGCGGCTGCCGGTTATCCCATAATGGAGTCTTACCCAGAGCAATGCATGACTCCGAGTGGTGAGGTCTTTGTTAGGATTATTGATGAAGATTTTTCGGAAAATCCACTAATTGAAGAAGGAGAAAATTTTGAAAATGAAAGCATGGAGAATGGTGAAGGTGGTAATTTAAATAAAAAAAATAATAACTCAGGTTCAGATGATAAAGGCTTGGAAAACCAAAATAACAATGGTCAATCGGAGAAAAAAGAAGCTGGTGAAGAAGAAGCTGTTATGTGTACCATGGAAGCTAAGCTTTGTTCGGATGGCTCATACGTTGGACGAATACCACCAAGTTGTGCCTTTGCTCCCTGTCCTGGTAATTAGTTCAAGATAATAAGTTTTGATAAAAACTTAATCTAAGATATAAAAATTAAAGATCAAGAATTGAAGATTAGACTAAGAGATTAAACCAAGATATCAAGAGATTGAGTATTAAACATTAAATATTCGCCTAGCCTATGTCCCAAAACAAACAACAAGTAATGGCTATTCATGGAGGAGATACTTTTACGGACTACTCTGAATATTTACAATTTTTAAAAGATTTTCCCATAGAGCCTTTTTACCAAGGAAGAAGCTGGCGCTCTCGTTTAGCTGAAGATTTGGGTGAAGATTATGAGGTTTTTCTACCAAGCATGCCCAATAAAACCAACGCTCGTTATGAGGAATGGAAGATTTGGTTTGAAAAGTATTTACCTTATCTTCGTCCGGAACTTATTCTAATTGGTCATTCTTTGGGGGCTACTTTTTTGGTTAAGTATTTAGCTGAAGAAAAACTACCTTTTAAGCTTAAGGCTTTATTTCTAATATCCGCACCTTTTGGCGATAGTCCGGACTATGTTTTAGGAGATTTTAGTCCACCCTCTTCATTGTCTCAAATTAAAGAGTCTTCGGATAATATTTTCCTATTTCATAGTCGTGATGATGAAATTGTCCCCTTTGCGGATTTGGACAGATATGCTAAAATATTAACAGATGCCAAGACTTGTATTTTTGAGGATAGGGGACACTTTAACCAAGAGTCTTTACCGGAGATACTTGAACTTATTAAAAATTTAAAGTTTGAATAATTCAAACTATTTAATTATTTTATTAATAATATGACAACTAAGACATCGTCTTTTCTTTTAGCTCTCCTTATTGTTGGGGGAGTTTGGGCCGCTTTTTTCGCTTATAATATCCTACCGGATCAGGTGGTGGCGCATTGGGACGCCTCTGGCAGACCGGATGGTTATATGGGTAAATTTTGGGCACTCTTCCTTTGGCCCATGATTATTGTGCTTTTTACGATATTCTTTGTTCTGTTACCTAAGATAGATCCTATTAAAAATGGTATAGCTTCTTTCCGTAGGGTTTATAATATGTTTTGGTTAATTTTGTCCATTTTTATTCTTTATATTCTTTTAATTATCCTAAGCTGGAATTTTGGTTTTAAGTTTAACTTTATCGTTCTCATCTTGCCGGCCTTGGCTTTTGTCTGGTTCTGTCTAGGAGAGTTATTGGCCAACTCAAAGCGTAACTGGTTTGTTGGGATAAGGACTCCTTGGACTATGTCTAGTGATAAGGTCTGGCAGAGTACCCATTTTTTGGCTGGTAAATTATATAAGATCTCCGCGGTCTTTGCCTTATTGGGCTTGGCCTTTAAAGGCGAGCAAGGCGTAGCTTTAGCTTTTGGTCTTATTCCCGTTATTGTTAGCGCCCTCGGATTAGTGGTCTTTTCTTACTTTGAGTATAAAAGACTTCAGAGTTAGTTAGAATAATTCTTGATTAAATGTTTAGTACTATTATTGAACGACTTGAGGTTATTATTCGCGAGTATGGAGCCTTAGGTGTTTTTTGGGCGGCCTTTACCGAAGAAATAATCGCCCCTATTCCTTCTTCTTTTATTGCCATGATGTCAGGTTTCTTTTTACTGGAAACCAACCTTACTTGGGGAGAAGCTTTAGGCCAAGGTTTTCTTTTAGTGGCGATACCTATGGCTCTAGGGATGACGGTTGGTTCAATAATTATTTACGGAGCTTGTTATTATGGTGGCAAACCCTTTATTGAAAGATATGGTAAATGGTTGAGTATTAGTTGGGAGGGGATTGAAAGGGCGGAAAAGAAGTTTACTAAAGGTCGCTGGGATGAGTTGAGCATGCTTGGAGCTCGTATCTTGCCAATAGTACCCAGTGTGGCTATTTCTTCTTTTTCCGGCTTAATTAGGTACCCCATTAAAACCTTTATCGTTTTATCTTTAATTGGAGGAGCTATTCGTTCTTTAATTATGGGACTGATTGGCTGGCAAGCCAGAGACGCTTACAAGCTTTATGCTGAACGTTTTGAACATTTTGAATCACTGTCTACCCTAATAGTTGGTGTTTTATGTCTTGGAGCCCTTGCTTATTGGTTTTATAAAAAGAAGAAAAAAGAAAAGAAGAGAATAGATCAAGAAGAAAGATAAGAAGAGAATAAATAAAGAAGAAAACAAATAATAAGCAGTAAACAATAGAATAAACAATAAGAAAGAAGAGAATAAATAATAAAAGATAATAAAGGATAATAGAAAATAATAATTAAATCTTAAGTTATGCAGATATGCAGATTTTAGCTGTTATTGCACCCATTGCCGTTTTGTTTTTATCGGTTATTGCCTTTAGACGTTCGGCGTTTTTTTCGGCTACAGCGGCTTTGCTTTGTTTGTGGCTAATTTCCTCTTTCTATTGGTTAATGACTCCCACTAGACTTTTAGCTTCTTCTGCTAAAGGTTTTTTTATTGCTACCGAAATAGCCTTAATTATTTTCGGAGCTCTACTTATTTTTAACCTCCTTAAAAGAGTGGGTTTTTTCTCTTCTTTTAGTCATCTTCTCGCGGGTATCTCCAAAGATTTACGAGTGCAGGTTATTTTAATCGGTTTAACGGTTTCGGCTTTTATTGAAGGAGCTTCCGGTTTTGGTACACCAGCCTTAGTGGTTGTACCTCTTCTTATGTCTTTGGGTTTTGCACCAATTTTGTCTGTTACCTTGGCTTTAATTGGTAATTCTGTGCCGGTAATGTTTGGAGCTGTTGGATTACCGGTAGTGTATGGTCTTGGTTCGGTTTTAAGTTCGGAGCAACTGGTTTTACCTGAGTTTTTAAGAATTATCTCTTTAGTTACTCCTTGGGTGGCGGCTTTAATTGCTTTAATTTTGGTAAGTGTGGCGGTACTTGGTAGGGGAGGAGGGTTTAGAGATATTTTAAAAACAGTGCCTTTTGCTCTTCTAGCTTCGTTAGCTTTTTCCCTACCAACAATTCTAACAGCTCGTTTTTTCGGTCCAGAGTTACCGTCTTTAGTTGGCGGGGGAGTTGGTATAGTTTTAATTATCTTATTGATTCGTTCCCGCGTGGCCTTACCTTCTTTTATACCAGATTATCTAAAAGTTAAGGAAGAAAAAAGAGAGT
Source organism: Patescibacteria group bacterium (assembly GCA_030583705.1). Classification (NCBI taxonomy): domain Bacteria; species Patescibacteria group bacterium. The sequence continues at coordinate 345,898 of CP129471.1, forward strand.
ATAAGAAGATGGGGATCTTGTCTTTTTCTCCATACATTCTTTTAGTACTTCTTTTAGTTTTAAGTCGCTTATTCTTTTCTTCTAATCTACAAAATCTTTGGACTATTAGCTGGCCACAACTTTTCGGGCAAGTTATTAACTACAGTTTTTCACCGTTCTACTCTATCGCCTTTATCATGCTAATTACTTTTATTATATCTTGGTTACTGTTAGATAGAACCCCTAGTGGCTTAACTAAAGATTTAGGTAATTCTTTTACTAAAATAATTAAGCCATACTTTACGTTAATACTGCTTTTAGCTTTTGTGCAGACCCTGATGTTCTCTGGAGATAATTTAAGTGGTTTTGCTTCTATGCCTGAAGCGGCAGCTAAGGCGGCGCAAAGTCTTTTCGGGAGCCTTTGGCCAATACTAGCTCCCTGGCTTGGAGCGATTGGGGCTTTTGTGGTGGGTAGTGCCACCGTTTCAAACTTACTTTTTGCCAATTTTCAATATACTACCGCTTTAGCCGGAGGTTTTAACACCACGGTAATTGTTGCCCTCCAGTCTCTTGGAGCAGCGGCTGGTAATATGATATCTCTTCATAATATCGTAGCCGCCCTAACAGTAGCGGGCTTAGTGGGAGCTGAGTATAAGGTTATACGGAAAACGATTTGGCCGTTAATTATTTACCTTATTTTCCTAGCTATAATTTTTTCAGTAATGAGTCTTTTGGGTATTTTTTAAAGGTAGCTTTATTTAAGTTTTTAATTTAGCGAATTTCTTTTCTTAACGAGGTATCTGTGGTATGATGAAGTAAATGATAACTGTCCAAATGTTGTATAATATATTTAATAAAAACAAGATAAAACAAACACCTCAAATGGTTGAGGTGTTTAATAGTGGGGTAAGTAGTAGGGTAAATATTAGACTAAATGGTAAATTATATAATAATAAGGAATTTATTCCAGGAGCTAATAAAACATCTAAAGCTTTTACCCTCATAGAACTATTGGTAGTTATAGCTATCATAGGGGTATTGTCCACTTTGGTCATAGTAGCTCTGGGTAATTCACGAGCCGGTGCCCGAGATGCTAAAAGATTGAATGATCTAAGATCAATGACTAATGCTTTAGAGCTGTATTATGCAGATCATGGCTCATATCCTGATACCCAAGATTTTGTCTTTGGAGAATCGTTTGAATCAGGGGATACCATATACCTAGCTTCACTTCCTCAAAACCCAACTCCTTACACAGACGGTACTTGTCCTAATGAAAACTACACCTATGAATCCACTGGTCAAGACTATGTTATTCATGGCTGTATTGGTAACCCCAACAATACTCTTTCTGCAGGAATGGTTAAGGCCAGTCCCGGTGGTGTTCAAGAAAATCCTTTTCCGATAGTGAGAGGTTTTCAGGAGACTATTATAAGTGTTAGCCTTGTAACTCATACTGTTAATTTACCAAATTATGAAATCGGAGATTTGGTCGTTATTTTTAGTCGTCTTGGTACTTCACTTGCAAATATTCCAACAACGCCCACCGGTTGGAATGTACTAGTCATACGAGCAAATGATGGCACAAGTACAATTTATTGGAAGATCATGAATGGTACAGAGGATTCGTCCGTCGATATATCAAGTAATACTGATCGTCGCGCAGTTCATCACTCCTATTCAATTCGTAATTTTAATGAAACAAATCCAATAAGCGGGGTTTTTGCTAGCTCTAATATAACTGATCCACCAAACTTAACCTCTGGCTTTGGAAATGTGAGTGCTTTATGGTTTGCCATGGTCGGTAATCTTGTTACTGTAAATAATCAATATAATACACCTCCCACTAATTATAATAATTTTAAAACAGGAGTAGCTTTAAATTCATCAGGATCTACTGTTAGTGTAAGAATGGCAACAGCTCGTCGTGAGTTAGTTGCTGCGTCGGAAGATCCGGGACTATTCGGAATGACAGGAACAGCAAATCGCCCTCAGGCCGCAACTGTCGCAATTCAAGGTAGAGCTCCTTAATTATTATTAAATAATAACAACTATACAAATGTTGTATAATATATTTAATAAAAACAAGATAGAACAAACACCTCAAATGGTTGAGGTGTTTAAGAGTATTTAAATAAATAGCTTTATTAAAACTATGTCATCTCCACTTAAAATAGCCGTTATCTTAGGCAGTACTCGTCAGGGTCGTTTTAGCGAACAACCCGGTGTTTGGATTAAGAAGAAGGCTAGTGCTTTACCTTCTGTTAATGTTCGTTTAATAGATCTTCGGGATTATCCTATGCCTTTTTTTAATGAAAGCGAATCTCCGGCTGATGCTAAAAAGCCATATGATAACTTGGCGGTTAAAAAATTTGCTAAACAAATAGCTTGGGCTGAGGCTTTTATTATTATAACCCCTGAGTATAATCATGGTTATCCGGCGGTTTTAAAAAATGCTTTAGATTATCTATATAAAGAATGGAATTATAAGCCAGTGGGTTTTGTTGCCTATGGAGGAGCAGCTGGGGCTCGTTCGGTGGAACAATTAAAGCCAGTGGTTATTCAGCTTAAAATGGTGCCAATTGCTCCGGCAGTGCATATTAGAAATTATTGGGGTCTTTTAGATGAAAAAGGAATCTTAAAAACCGAGACCTTGGAAAAAGCCGGAGATGGCTTTTTAAAAGAGCTTATCCGTTGGGCTAAACTTTGTCGGAAGATGAGAAAATAGCCTTTTATTAACTACCTTAAATTTAAACAGTTTTTTATAAAGACTGTTTTTTAAATTTACTTAAATTATATTCTAAAGCTTAATTAATTTACCCTGTTTGCCCTGTTATTCTTAAAATGTTATAATTAAATCATCTTAAATTGTTTTTAATTATCTTTAATTATCTTTGTTTTAATTAATTTCTAATTAATCCTTTGGCAATCTTTTGCCTTATTTTATACCTCTTATGATGGAATATACCAGACAAGACATTGATTGGTTCAGTGAAAAACAAAACTCTTTGGAGTTTGATCGTTTTAAAAGACGTCCAGTGGTTTATTTTTGTGCTGAATATGCCCTATCTCCGCTAATTCCTTCATATTCTGGAGGTTTGGGTATTTTAGCTGGTGATTTTGTTAGAGAAGCGCATGATAGAAAACTACCGTTTATGGCCATTGGTTTATATTATTACGAAGGCTATATTTGCGATGAACAAGGTAATCACCGAGAATGTCGAATTACCGATCCCCAAACAGTGGGTTTTTCTCCGGCTCTTAATGAGCAAGGAGAAAGGATAATAGTTACTGTGCCGATTGGGGAAAGAATCGTTAAAGCTCAAGCTTGGCTTTATGAGAAAGGTTCCATTAAAGTTTATTTTTTAGATACTAATTTAGAAGAAAACCATGCTGAGGACAGAATAATTACTAATAGGCTTTATGTGGGTGATAAGACCATCAGGATTAAGCAAGAAATTGTTTTGGGTATAGGAGGTATGCGTTTACTTAAAGCTTTAGGTGTTCATCCTTTGGTCTATCATTTAAACGAAGGACGTTCCGCTTTTTTGGCTTTTGAGCTTATCAAACACGAAATGATCGCCCGTGATCTTTCTTTTGATGAAGCCGGGCAGTTTGCTCGTCGTCGTATGGTGGTTACTAACCATACCTTAGTACCAGCTGCTAACGAGGTTTATGAAGCCGAGATGTTTATCTCTTTCTTTATGCGTTATGCTGAAGAAGTCGGTATTAACGTGAGAGACTTGTTTAAACTTGGTTTAATCGAAGAAAGTAATTCTTTTTCCATGTCAATTTTTTCTCTAAGAATGGCTGGTATTATTAACGGAGTAAGTCGTCTTCATTCAGATAAAGCCAGAGAAATTTGGCCTCAGTATCCCATGACCAGTATTACTAACGGTATACATATTGAAACTTGGGATTGTGTGGGTGAAAGACTTAACCAACCAGGAGACTTTTGGGAGATTCATCAGTCCAAGAAGAGGGAACTTTTGGCTTTAATTAAACAAAACACTGGGGTTGTCTGGAGTGAAAACGATCTTTTAATCGGCTGGGCTAGACGTTTTGCCCTATACAAAAGACCATTGGCTTTATTGGATGATCTTAAGGCCTTTTTAGAACTTAATGAAAATAAAGATCGTCCGGTTAGAGTGGTTTTTTCCGGATTACCGCATCCTGAAGATAAGGAGGCTCAAGCGGTTTTAGCTAAACTCCAGCATATGATCGCCAATGAATTATCCGGTCAGGTGGTTTATTTAGAGCATTACAACATGACCTTAGCTAAAAAGATGTTGGCTGGTACGGATGTTTGGCTTAATACTCCAATAGTCGGGTTTGAGGCTTGCGGTACCAGTGGTATGAAGGCGGCCTTAAATGGTTCACTGCCTTGTAGTACCAAAGACGGTTGGGTGGCTGAGGCTGAGTTATATGGAATAGGTTGGGTTTTGGAAAGCGGTTCAGTAACCCAAAGCGCTTTAAATACCATTAAAAAAGAGATAATACCGATGTATTATAATAAAGATCCAAAACTTGGTTATTCCACTGTCTGGGAAGAACATATGAGAAACGCCAGAGTAATGGTCTTAAAACAATTTAGCGCCACTAGAATGCTTAGGGAGTATGTGGAGATGCTTTATATGTAGCTTAATTAGAATAATATTTTCACCTAGCTTTCCCCACCTAATTTTCATCTATGCTTAACCACAAAATAAAACTAAGGTTTAGAAAAAAAGAATCTGCCCAACCTCACAATAGACAGCTAGGTTTCACTCTAATAGAACTATTGGTAGTCATAGCTATCATAGGTATATTATCTACCTTAGTTATTGTTTCTTTGAATAATTCAAGAGCTAGCGCTAGAGACGCTAAAAGATTAAATGATCTAAAGGCTATGGCTAATGCTCTAGAGCTGTATTTTGCAGATAATAATCAATACCCAGCATCTATTACCCCAGGACAACCCCTAGAGCAAGGTGGAGTAGTATATATGAGTAAAGTACCTGAAAACCCTACTCCCAGAACAGATGGTATCTGTCCAGATAGTGAATATACCTATACTGCTATTGCTCATAAACCAGGGCACTACCAATTCTCAGGTTGTATAGGTAGTAGCAGTGGTTCTTTTACAGCAGGCCCTGTTAGTTACCAAACAGACTCAGGGGTTATTAACTGTGGAGGACCCATTACTGATTTAGACGGCAATATATATAACACTGTTCAAATAGGCTCACAATGCTGGATGAAAGAGAATCTTAACACTAAAATTAAACCAAATGGTACTTGTATTAACGGAGGAGGTAACCCTCCTTGTCCCATCGCTTCTGTTGCGGACGATGGTCTTGGGAGATCTTGTTATTCTAATACTGAATCTATCTGCACCACCGATGGCTCTCTCTACACTTGGGCCGGAGCCATGGACGGCTCAGTTACTCCAGGAGCCCAAGGTATTTGTCCCACAGGTTGGCATATACCAACAGACGCAGAATTTAAAACCATGGAAATGCACGTTGGTCTAACCCAAGCACAAGCTGATGCCAGCGGCTACCGAGGCACAGACGAAGGCAGAAAACTCAAGTCACAACGTACCGTTAATGGCAGTCCTCCCCCAGGTATACCAACCAGCGATCACCCTCGTTGGAGCTATCATGTTAACTTTGGTACAGATACCTCCGGCTTTTCCACCCTTCCTGCCGGCCTTCGAGATACTAATGGCTCGTCGTTCCTCACTCGTTCCACGAACGCATACCTATGGTCATCTTCATCTACTGGCGGTACGGCTGCTTGGTTTCGCAACCCTAATTTTTCTGAAGCGAGAATTCGTCGTGATGCTGGTTTATATGTCTATGCGTTTAGCATCCGCTGTCTAAAAGATTAATTTAACTAGTATATTATTTTTTAATACTTTATAATAAAAATATATGGCACTGGAAATATTCTTAGCCTTGTTAGCTGGTATCTTAACTATTGCGGCTCCTTGTATTGCTGTACCTTTGCCGATTATTTTCGCTTCTTCTTTGGGAAAATACAGTAAGCTTCGTCCTTTGTTTATAACCCTTGGTTTTGTTATTACTTTTTCTGTTTTAGCCTTATCTCTTACTTGGTTAATAAGGCAATTTTCCATTTCTCCAAATATCGGACGTAATCTAGCAGCCGGTTTTTTGGCTCTTTTTGCTTTATTCATGATTTGGCCTGCGCTTTTTGAAAAGCTAATGAGTCGTTTTTCTTTTTTATCCACTAAGGCTACTTCTTCAGCTAGGCAAGCTGGACAAGGACCTTTAGGGGGTTTATATGTTGGTGCTATTATTGGTTTAGTTTGGGCTCCTTGTGCCGGACCTATTCTTGGTTCAATTTTAACTTTAGTAGCTAAACAAGAAGATCTAACCAAAGCCGGTCTTTTATTATTAGCTTACGCTATTGGAGCCGGTTTACCCATGTTAGCTATTGCCTATGGAGGACAATATGCGGCTTCTCGCTTAAAGATGGTAGCAGTTAATTTAGAGGTTATAAGAAAAATATTTGGGTTTATTTTATTATTACTGGCTTTAGCTATTTATTTTCAGTATGATCTAAAGATCCAAGCTTTAATCTTATCTTATTGGCCTTCTTTGGTGCCAAAACTTTAGAGTTAGTCTGCATTGACTTTTCCCTAATAATGCGCTATAATTTAATTATAGTTATTAATATCTTTATCTTTGGTAACCGCTTAGCAGTCTTGGTATGGTTTTTCACCCTCCTGAATAACCATGCCGAGATTGCCCAGCGGTTTTTTTATTTGTCTTTTTTATGATATAATCTATTTATGACTAAAATAAACATTTTAATGATAGTTTTATTTGTTCTACTGGCACAGGGGATTATCTCGGCCGGGCATTTTTTTGTTTATAAGCTAATAACCAGAGCAGTGGTTTTTTCTCCCCTAGCTCTTCTTTGGTTAAAGTGGGGTATGGTCTTTTTGTCTTTTACTTTTTTGTTTTCCATGATCATGACCTCTGGTCCATATAATTACTTTTCTAAAATCTTTTCTTGGTTTTCCTCTTTTTGGCTTGGAACGGTTCTTTGGTTGGTTATAGGATCTTTTTTGGCGTGGCTTATTTGGCGCTTAGCTTATATATTAAACTTTAATTTTTCTTTACAAGCATTATTACTGCCTCTTTTACTTTTAGCTTTTTTATTAAGTCTATATGGTCTTTGGAACTCTTATCAGATAAAAATAAGACAAGTGGAGATTCCTTTAAGAGATTTGCCAGACTATTGGTTGGATAAAAAGGTTTTATTATTAGCCGACACTCATTTCGGTTTAATTCGTAACGAGGGTTTTGCTCGTCGGGTGGTTGAAGAGATAAACAAACAAGAGCCTCATATTGTTTTATTCTCTGGTGATATGTACGACGGACCAGTTATAGATTACTGGGCTGTAGCTGAGCCTTTTAAAGAAATTAAAGCTCCCTTGGGTATTGTTTTTACTACTGGTAATCACGAAGAATACAGAAACAGAAAAGAGTTTATTGAGGCTATGAGCCAAGCTGGGTTTAGGGTACTAGAAAATGAATCTTTGGACATTGAGGGTATAAGATTTTTGGGTATTAACGATAGCGATGGACGAAATGCTGAAACCCAAGCAGCGGTTTTAGAGGATTTACTTTTTGATCAACCAAAAGGTCCATTGATTTTATTAAAACATGACCCTACTTACCCGGATGGTGTGGATGATTTTGGTATAGACTTACAGGTTTCTGGGCACACCCATGGGGGACAAACTTGGCCGATTACCGCTATTACTCGTCTTATCTACAAAGAAAGAACCGCCGGCTTAAGTCGCTATGGTAATCTGCATATTTATACCACCACTGGAGTTGGAACCTGGGGCCCACCCCAAAGGATTGGCAGTAATTCGGAATTAGTGGTGATAAAATTAATTAAAGAGCCAACACAGTAGTTTATATATAATCTTATGAAAAAATACGGTTTTACCCTTATAGAACTCTTGGTAACCATTGGGATTATTGGAATACTGGCTACTTTATCCATGGTTTTCTTGGGCGGGGTAACAGCTAAGGCCAGAGACGCTAAAAGATTAAATGATTTGAGTCAAATAGGGCGTTATTTAACTCGAACCCAGTGTTATGTCCCAACGGATGGACCAGGGGAGTATGATATTTTTGTTTTAATGGAAGAGATAAAGGCGGCTAATCCGCAATTCTCAGGCCTGCCAACCCCTAAAGATCCCAAGGCTGGTAGTAATGATTTTAGCGGTTATACCTATCTTTTATCTGTTACCGGTAGCTGTATTATTTATGCTAACCTTGAAGACACAGAGCACGAGATTGATCTAACTGCCCTAGATACCCCAACAATCGGGGGAGGTAGCGGAATTCTTGAAGCTAACCACACAGGAGTTAATAACGGCTATCTTTTTTATCAAATAGGGCATGGTTCTTAGGGGCTAAAACCAGAGCTGGCATAATTTTTTATAATCTGCTATACTCAAGAAAGTTTTATTTTTAAGTTTTATTGTTAATTTTAACCATTATGACAAATGAAAATACTATGACCGAAGAGGTTATTAAAGAAGAGAAGGGTAATTTAGAAGAATCAGCCTCAACCCAAGAAGGAGAGGGCAAGAAAGTTGAGACAGCTAAGCAGGAATCTGAGAAGAAGAAAACTCGCCGGGGAGTTAAGGCTTTAATTATTGCCGTTATTATTCTGCTTCTTTTGGTACTTGTTCTTTATTTATCCAAAAACTTCTTTATCGCCGCTACGGTAGATGGACAGCCGGTTAGTCGTTTAGCTCTAATTAAGGAGCTGGAAACTCGTTCAGGACAACAAGCCTTAGAGGCTATGATCTTTGAATACCTGATTGTAGCGGAAGCTAATAGACAAGGCGTAGTTACCAGCCAAAGTGACGTAGATAATGAACTTAAACAACTGGAAGAAAGACTTAGTGAACAAGGTACGACTTTAGAAGCGGCTTTAGCCATGCAGGGTCTTTCCCGTAATGATTTAGCTAGACAAATCTCTATCCAAAAGAACTTGGAGGCTTTACTGGGAGAAAGAGTGGAAGTTAGTGATGAAGAGGTTAATACTTATTTACAAGAAAGCCAAATGGAGTTTAATGAAGAAGAACAGTCAGAAGAAGAGGATTTTAGAGAGCAGGTTAGGGAAATGCTAAAGAGTCAGAAAATGGGAGAAGAAGCACCAGCCTATATTGAAGAATTAAAGAGCAAGGCTCAGATAAACTACTTTGGACCATACAGTGCACCACCAACACCAACCGAAACACAACTCTAAAAAAGAAAAACTTCCTCATTTAGGGGAAGTTTTTTAATTCGGGTTATAATATTTTTTATTTTTAAATAACTTATTTTTTACCTAAAATAAGCCATTTTTTAGCCTATTTTACCACCCTATTTTATCTGTTGACTTTTTTTGTCTTTAGTGATATACTCTAAATATAACTAATAAATTAAATAAGCCGAGCCCATAGCATGCGTCGGGGCCGGCCTTATCATTATATGAGTGGCGAATCAATTCTTGATACTATTATCAGCCAGCAACAGGGCGACTCTGTGGCCCGTTTAGATGTGGTTGACGCCATGACTCGTTTACTTGGTCATCTTAATGAGCGAGAGATTGATATCATTAAGCGACGCTTTGGCTTAAAAGAAGCTAAAAAGGCGACGCTTGACGAAATCGGACAATCGCACAATTTAACCAGGGAGCGGATCAGGCAAATTGAAACAGGCAGCATTAACAAAGTTAAGAAAGCCGAAACCTTAAACGAGATCCTTAGCGATATTCGTAAGGTAGTTAGCGCTTTAATTAAGGACCATGGTGGTATAATGGACCGGGAATATCTTTTTGATATGCTTTGGGCACTAGACGCTCGTAGTGGAGAAAAAGCCGATAAAGATCTTTATCATAACCATTTTGACTTTATCCTCAGTAAATTGCTTGGTGAAGAATTTAAAGAGGTTAAAGATTCCAAACATTTTAATCCTTTCTTTAAGCATCATTATGAAGAGATTGTTCATCTTGAAGATCTAGCTTCAGAATTGGTGGAAAGTATTAAATCAACTAAGTCTCTTTTATTAACCCATGAGATGATTGAACACGCCAAGAATTTACAGAGCTTTAAAAGTAATTCAGATAAGTTGGATAAAAATGACTTTGCCGTAGACATAAAGGATGTTCTCTCCGATATCTTACCAGAGCATGATCATGCTTCAGCTAAAGACTCAAGAGTTTTATTCTCTTTAGTTAAAGCTTTATCTGAAATTGATCAGAACACCTTCGGTCATTGGGGTCATGCTAAATCTTCAGAAGTTAGACCTAAAACCGTTAATGATAAAATTTACTTGGTCTTAAAACAACATGGTAAGCCTATGCATTATGAAGATATTGGTAAGGCGATTAATAGTGCTGGCTTTGATAAAAAGACCGTTAACACCGCTACTGTTCATAACGAACTTATCTTGGATGATAACTACGTTTTAGTTGGTAGAGGGCTTTACGCTCTTCGTGAATGGGGTTATAACAAAGGCACAGTAGCTGATGTTATTGCCGACATTCTTAAGAAAAACGCTGGACCTATGCCTAAAAAGAATATTATTGAAGAAGTTTTAAAGCAAAGAATGGTTAAAAAGACCACTATTGATTTAGCTCTAATGAACAAGAAGCGCTTTACTCGCTTGCCAGGGGCTAATTATACTTTAACTACCTAATAAGATATTTAAAAGATTAACGAGCCACCTACGGGTGGCTCGTTTGTTGTTAATAGCTAATATTATTAGCCTTTAATTGTTAAGTTTTACCCAGATCTTTACTCGGACTATACTCGGAGTATAATAAATTTTTGAAATTTCTTATTAAGCTAGACCAAGCCACTTAAACACTTTACCGTTCGCGCTTGGCGTGGTATGATAAAGAGGATTATATGACTATAACTGTTGATTTTAGCGAATTTGCCCAACTCATGGATCTTCCTCTCCTGGAAGCTCTTTACCGAATATTTTTTTGGTATTTTGGTTGGTTAATTTTTGCTTGGGTTCTTTTATGGGGAGTCTTACAAATTTGGCTTTATGAAAGACAACATGCTTGGGCTCATAAGCAAAAATATGTCTTATTAGCCATAGACGTACCTCGTAATAACGAACAATCTCCTCGCTCAGTGGAAAACCTTTTTATTTACCTGGCCGGTGCACATGGTAGTTTTACCCTAATTGAAAAATGGTGGGAGGGGAAGTTCCAGTTGGACTTTAGTTTTGAAATAGTTTCCATTGGGGGAGTAATTCAATATATTATTCATTCACCTGCGCATTTTGTGCATTTGGTTGAATCGGCTGTTTATTCGCAATACCCTGATGCTGAGATTTATGAAATAGAAGATTATACCAAACTAGTACCAGATAGTTTCCCGGATGAGACTTATGATATCTGGGGTTCGGAATTTGTTTTGGCCTCAGATTGGATTTTGCCGATTCGTACCTATCCGGAATTTGAACACCAATTCGGAGAACCAGAAACACATTTTCGTGACCCTATGTCCATTTTAATGGATTTAATGAGCAGCTTAAAAAAAGGCGAACAACTTTGGTACCAAATTATCTTAGTACCTATTGGGCAAGATTGGGTTAAAGAAGCTGAAGCTTATGCAGATAAGATGTTGGGGGTGGCTAAACATTCTTCTAACCCAGTAGATAAGATAATAGATTTTACGGTTAAAATGATTAGCGAGCTTAGTGAAGCTATTTATAAGCTCTGGGGAGATGTTAAGGAAGAACCTGCTAAAGAAGCTAAAGCTGCCAGTATGATGGAATTACCGCCAATTAAGAAGGCTCGGATTGAGGCGGCGCATCGTAAGGCCCAGAAACACGGTTTTGAGGTCAGTATTAGAGGAGTCTATATTGGTCGTCGTGATGTTATTGATAAGGCCAAGGGTGTTAATGGTTTTGTTGGTTTTATTAAACAGTATAATACCGGTGATCTTAATGCTATTAAACCAGATACTAAACAAACTATGACTTCTGCCGCCTATTTCTTTACCGAACAACGTATTAATGAAAAGAAACGTAAAATTATCTCCGCCTACAAGAATCGAAGTTCGCACATGGGTGTGCCACCCTGGATCTTAAACGTAGAAGAATTAGCCTCCCTGTGGCACTTTCCGATTGATGCGATTACTAAGGCGCCTTTGATGCAAAGATCATCAGGACGACATATTGAACCTCCAATGTCTTTGCCTTTTGAAGAAGAAGCAACACCAGCTCACGAAAGCGAACCCATCTTTGATGAAGGTTATAAGATTGAGGAAGAGAGCTATTCGCAAAAGAAAGAAGAAGATATTAAGCCCTCTCCCACTCGTCCCGCAGAGAAAACCAAGCCAGACTTCTTGGAAGAAGATGAAGATTGGGATGACGAGTTAAAAGAAAAAACTGAAGAAAAGACTAAAGAAAATTCACTTAAAGAAGCTGAAGAAGAAGAGGCTAAAAAAGAAACACAAGAAGATTTAAGTGGAGATGATAGTGAGTATAAAGAAAAAGAAGAAGAACCAGAGGAGGAGTCAAAAGAAAAGTTAAATGCAAGATTTGTAAAAGCAAAAGAAGGATTGGAACAAAAACCCAATAAAGATGACGAAGATAATAATTACCGAGTACCAACACCGAAACGACCTATGGGCGGGGGAGTAGTTAAGGGAGCCCCTCCAGGTAATTTACCTTTTGCTTAATTCTTTTGGTAAGGGTAAGTTAAAATTAAAATAGTTATAAAAATAATTAAATGAATAAATTAAATAAAAATTATGCCGCTTAATGATATTACGCTTTTTGCGGAAACAACTTTTCGTAATCAGTATCGTCCTTTTGGTATTAAGACCGATGATCGACGAAGACACATGTACCTAATCGGTAAAACCGGTATGGGTAAGTCTACGATTTTGGAGAATATGATTATTGAAGATATTTACGCCGGTCGGGGAGTGGCAGTGGTTGATCCACACGGTGATTTAGCTGAAAAGATTATTGAATTCATTCCTTCAGAAAGGGTTAATGATATTGTTTATTTTAACCCCAGTGACATAGATTACCCGATTGCTTTTAACGTAGTTGAACAAGTAGAACCACATTTGCGACACTTGGTGGCCTCCGGTTTAATCGGAGTTTTTGAAAAACTTTGGGCAGATTCTTGGGGACCTCGTTTGGAATATATTCTACGTAATAGTATTTTGGCTATTTTGGATTATCCCAACTCCACGCTTTTAAGCATTACTCGCATGTTATCTGATAAGCCTTTTCGTAAAAAGGTTATTGAAAAGATTCAAGATCCAGTGGTTAAGGCTTTTTGGACTAAAGAATTTGCCGGTTATGCAGATAAGTTTGCTTCCGAGGCGGTTTCACCTATTCAAAATAAAGTCGGACAATTTTTATCCAGTTCACTTATTAGAAACATTGTCGGACAGGTTAAATCTTCTATTGATCTTCGTTCTATTATGGACGAGGGTAAGGTTTTAATTATGAACTTAAGTAAGGGACGCATTGGTGAAGACAATTCAGAATTATTGGGTGCTATGATGATTACCAAACTGCAGTTAGCGGCTATGAGTCGGGTTAATATTCACGAACAAGATAGAAGAGACTTTTATCTTTATGTTGACGAATTCCAAAATTTTGCCACAGACAGCTTTGCCAATATTTTATCTGAGGCTAGAAAGTATCGTCTTAACCTCATTATGGGTCACCAATACATTGAACAACTTAACGAAAACGTTAAAGCAGCGGTTTTCGGTAACGTTGGTACTTTGGTGGTTTTCAGGGTGGGCGCTACTGATGCTGAAGAGTTGGTTAAAGAATTTCTTCCGGTTTTTACCCAAGAAGATCTAGTTAACTTACCAAAGTATCATGTCTGCTTAAAGCTAATGATAGACGGGGTGGCCTCAGATCCTTTTTCCGCTCGTGGTCTACCACCCCTGCCAGAGACATACCGAACGGATAATGCTGAAAAGGTTATTGGCTCTTCTCGCGAGCGTTATGCTGCTGAACGACGCATGGTGGAAGATAGAATTATGCGTTGGCATGACGAGCATGATGAAGTTAAACCACCAGAGAAAAAACCTTGGTCCCAACCACAAAATCAAAGACCGTTTAATAATAACAATAGTAATAATAGTAACAACAATAATAACAATTATAGTAATAACAACCTTAATAATGGCAACAGTGGTAATAATGGTAATAACTTCAATAGACCTTATAATCAGGCGGGAAACAATGATTTTAATAATCAGGCCAATAATCACCAAGTTCAAAATAATCAGGGTGTTAATAATGACAATAATCAATATAACAATAATCAAAACAGAGATGGTTATCAGCCGATCAATAATCCGGATACCTATAAACATAAAGTAAATTGTTCTCGTTGTGGACAAGAAACTAGAGTGTCTTTCCAGCCAGATGGTATTAGACCGGTTTATTGTAAAGAATGCTTAACCGCCCTAAAACAAGAAAAAATCGCTTTAATGGAAGAACGTAAGAAGAATAAAGAAAAAGAATTGGAAAGAATGTTGGGCCCTGTTAATCCAACAAGACAAGAGTCGCCAAGACCCCAGTCACCCAGTCAAGATAATCAAACACATAAAAAGCCTGAAATCTTTACCCAAGTTAAAGAAGAAGCTCCTCCTACTCCCACTATTTCTCTAAGAGATCTGCCACCTAGACCACCTTTGGAAAAAAGAAATAATTTTAAAACCAAGGATGAGCAAAATAAAAATAAGGGAGATGAACGCAAAATAGTTAATAACTCCACCCAAGAAAACCAACAAACCAAACCCGATCAAAAACAAGATTCAATACGTCACGGACAACTTAAAAATGATGAACCGATTATTTTTTAAGATTCATCCTAAGATCCACCCTTGGTTTATTTTCTTTACCCATGAACAACTCTTCCTTATATCAATTTCGTAATCCAGCTGCTGTTAAGGGTTCTTATCCCTTTGAAGACTCTTTTATTTGGTTTTTACGAATTAATGAGTATCCGATCTTTATGGTTTTTTGGAATCTGCTTTTGGCTTCCTTGGCGGTTTATTTAGCTTATCGTCTGGCTCTTTTAATTAAAGAAAAGTTTTCTTTAAAGACTTTAGTTGTTTTTCTTCTTTGGTTACTCTTTTTACCCAACGCCGCTTATCTAATGTCGGATATTCGTCATATCTCCGGTAGTTGTTCTTTTGATTCTTATGGTAGGGCTTGTCTTAATAATGGTTGGATGATCTTCTTTTTCTTTACTTACGCCTTATTTGGTTTCCTGTCTTTTATTCTATCTCTTCGGCCAGTAGTTACCGCCGTGCGAGTAAAGTGGGGTAAGTTAGTAGCTGCTTGGTTTAACGTTATTATTATACCCTTAATCTCCTTAGGGGTTCTTTTGGGTCTTTTAAATCGCTGGAACAGTTGGGATGTTTTTTCTAAGCCTTCGTTTATCCTTTCTGGTCTTTGGCAGTACTTTATTTCTTTACCATATCTTAAAAACTGGCTTTTTTTAACCATTCTTTTTTTCTTCCTTTATTATCTTGGTTCAGGAGTTTTAAAAAAGGCCTCTTGGGAGAAATAAAGCTTTTTTATTAAGCTTTTGGCCTATTATTTGACTAATCGTCCCATAGAGTTAATAATCTGTTTATGAAAGATTATCTAAAAATATCTAAAGCCCCGGAGCTTACGGGACGCGAAAGAAGATTATATCGTTTCCTAGAAATTTTACCGGGAGCCCTGTCTTGGCTTACTATTATTGCTCTAATTATTTTTTCTTATTATAAACCGGTTGGGACGGCCATTTTTGTTATTATGTTTGATGTCTACTGGCTACTCTTAGTGGCTTTTTTGGGTACCCATCTTTTAATCTCGTATCGTTTCATGAAAAAACGTATGGCTGTTAATTGGCAAGAGAAATGCGAGTCTCTTGGTATGGTTTCTTTAAGACTTGAGACAGTAATTGATGGTAATGATATTAATAATGGGAGTGACAGTAATAATGATAATAAAGAATTAGATACAATGGAAGAAAAAACAGTAGAAGGGGAGACTGGAGAAATTAAAGAAAAGGATAAGGCGAGGATTATTAATTTATCTTGGAGAGATGTTGTGCACGTGGTTATTCTACCTACCTACCAAGAAAGCTTAGATGTTTTAAGGAGTAGTTTTAATGGTTTGGTTAATTCCGGTTACCAAACAGATAAGTTAATTGTTGTTTTGGCGGCTGAGGCTAGAGCCGGGGAAGAGGGAAGACTTATCCGAGAAACTATTGGAAAAGAATATGGACATCTTTTTCGTCGTTTCCTTATAACAATCCATCCCGATGATATTATCGGAGAACTTAAGGGTAAGGGGGCTAATCAGGCTTGGGCGGCTAAGAAACTTAAAGAGGAGATTATTGATGGAGAAGAAATTGATTACGCTTCAATTATGGTGAGTGTTTTGGATAGCGACACAGTAGTCTTCCCTGGTTATTTCTATTGCTTAACCCATGCTTTTTTAACTTCAAAAAAACCCTATCGTTCCAGTTACCAACCTATTCCGGTTTATCACAACAATATGTGGCAAGCGCCTTTCTTTGCCCGGGTAGCGGCTTTTTCTAATACTTTTTGGCAAATGATGCAACAGCTTAGGCCAGAGAAGTCCGCTACTTATTCTTCTCATGCTATGACCTGGCAGTCTCTGATTGACATAGACTTTTGGTCTACCAATATGGTTAGCGAAGATTCACGTATCTTTTGGCATTGTTTCTGCTATTACCAAGGAGATTATCGGGTAGAGCCTCTTTATTTCCCGGTTTCCATGGATATGTGTATGGATAAAAACCAATGGCAAAGCGCCAAGAACCTTTATCGCCAACAAAGACGTTGGGGTTGGGGAGTGGAGAATATCCCTTATCTGGTTTTTAATACCATTAAACAATGGCCGTCTTTAACAAGAAAAAGTCGTGGTAATTATTTAAGACATATTGGAGTGCAAATTTACGGTTTTCATTCTTGGGCTACTAACGCTTTAATTACTTCAATTATTGGTTGGCTACCTTTAATTTTGGGAGGTAGTGCTTTTAATGCCACAGTTCTTTCCAGTAACTTACCGATGGTAACAAAGTTCTTAATGACCCTAGCTATGGTTGGTATGGTTCTTTCCGCCATTGTTTCTCTCTTAATGCTACCAACTATTAACAAAAAAGGCTTTATGAAATATGTTACTTCAGTCTTGCAGTGGATTTGCCTCCCGATCGTTATCATTGTCTTTGGTTCAATTCCCGGACTGGAAGCCCAAACCAGGCTGATGTTAGGTAAATACATGGGTTTTTGGGTTACCCCCAAGCATAGATAAAGATAGAGAATAGACCACAATTTTAATTTTAATTAATAAAATAAAGAGTTTAAAAAGGATTTAAATGTGCCAACAACCTGGCACATTTATTTTTCAAAAGGATCTTGCCCAAAGTATTCTTAAATGGTATCATGATGATATAGAGATATAGATAATACGGGAGAATTATATAAATAAAAAGATTATTCTTAACCTTTGAAATAATTATATAAACATATTCACAGTTTATTTTAAGAAATAACATTAATTTAAATCATACATCATGTTATATAAAGAGAATAAGAAAAACCAAGAAAACAAGAAAACACCTCAGATCGTTGAGGTGTTTAATAGTGGGGTAAGTAGTAAGTTAAATAGTAGATTATATAATAATAAAGCCTTCACCCTCATTGAACTATTAGTAGTCATAGCCATCATAGGTATATTATCCACTCTAGTAATAGTAGCTTTGGGTAATTCACGAGCAGGTGCCAGAGACGCTAAAAGACTAAATGATCTAAAAGCCATGGCTAATGCCCTAGAGCTATATTATGCAGATAATAACGCATACCCTGAAGCAGATAACTTTTCTCCTGGAGCTACTTTTGAAGCTGGTGGAGTAGTTTATATGGGCAAAGTACCCAATAATCCTACTCCTCATACAGACGGTAATTGTCCAGATAATGACTATACCTATACCCAAGTAGAATCAGGACAAAGTTATAATATATCTACTTGTCTTGGTACTCAAGCACAAAATTCTCCCTCTACTTCTTCTACCACAGTCTCATATTCTCCTTCAGGTATATTTCAATGTGGACAAAACATACAAGATTCAAGAGATAATAATACTTATCAGACAGTCCAAATAGGTAACCAATGTTGGATGAAAGAAAACTTAGCTTATTTACCTTCGGTAGTTGGACCAGCAACAGAAAGTGAAACCGACCCCTATTACTATGTCTACGGTTATTCAGGTACAGACGTTGTGGCTGCTAAAGCCACCACTAACTATACTACTCACGGTGTTCTCTATAACTGGCCTGCTGCTACTACCGCTTGCCCTACTGGCTGGAAGCTACCTACTGACCAAGAATTTAATACTTTGGAACAATATACCGTAGCAACTATTGCCAGTACCGACACCCAATATGCCTGCAATACTTCAGCTACCGGTTGGCAAAGATGTGCAGATAATAGTGGCAATGATGCCGGAGGAGCTAAAGGAGTCGGTAAATCTCTTAAGAAAGTTGGACAAGGTTCGGGTGTGGGAGCGGGAGATGACTTGGTTGGTTTTTCCTCTTTTGTTTCTGGCTTTCGAAACGTGGGCGGAACATTTAGTAGTTTGTCAAGTCTTACTTACTTATGGATGTCTTCTTCTCAGTCTGGATCTCTGGCGTGGAGTGGAGGAATGAACTCTTCTTATTCAACGGTTCGTCGAAGTGCACTTAGTAAGAGTTATGGCTGGTCAGTCCGTTGCCTCAAGGACTCTTAGTTTTTAATTATTACCCATTTCCCCATCTATGATTAATTATAAAATCAAACTAAGTTCCACCAAACAAGGAATCAAGGGGTTCACCCTCATAGAACTCCTAGTAGTTATAGCTATCATAGGTATATTATCTACTCTAGTAGTAGTTGCTCTAGGTAACTCTAGAACTAGTGCCAGAGACGCTAAAAGATTAAATGATCTAAAAGCCATGGCTAATGCTCTAGAGCTATATTATGCAAATAATAACTCATATCCCGCATCTATTACCCCAGGACAACCTCTAGAGCAAGGTGGAGTAGTATATATGAGTAAAGTACCTGAAAACCCTACTCCCAGAACAGATGGTATCTGTCCAGATAGTGAATATACCTATACTGCTATTGCTCATAAACCAGGACACTACCAATTCTCAGGTTGTATAGGTAGTAGTAGCGGTTCTTTTACAGCAGGACCTGTTAGTTACCAAACAGACTCAGGGGTTATTAACTGTGGTGGTCAGATAACAGATGCAGATGGTAATGTCTATAACACTGTTCAAATAGGTTCTCAATGTTGGATGAAAGAAAATATGAATATTGGTACTATGTTAGCTTCAGCTGCCACTATGCCTTCAAATAATAATGTCATAGAAAAGTGGTGCTATAACAACACTGCATCTAACTGCGGAGTTACCCCAGCCGTTAACCATGGAGGACTATATACCTGGGCTGAAGCCATGAATCTACCAACCACTTGTTTAACGACAGATTGTTCTGCCCAAATTCAAACCCCACACCAAGGAATTTGCCCAGATGGATTTCATATTCCAACAGATCAAGAGTTCAATACCTTAGAGCAATACACTGTAGCAACTATTGCTAGTACCGCCACTCAATATGCTTGTAATACTTCAACTACCGGTTGGCAAAGATGTGCGGATAACAATGGCACGGATGCCGGGGGATCAAAAGGAGCCGGTAAATCTCTTAAGAAAGTCGGACAGGGATCAGGTAATGGCGCCGGAAATGACTTAGTTGGTTTTTCTGCTACCTTGTCTGGTTGGCGTCATACCTCCTCTGGAGGTATCTTTGATCAATTGTCCAATCATACCACTTTGTGGGTGGCCCTGCAGTCTACCTCCACTAATGCTTGGAGACGCGATTTGTCTTATACCTATTCTACGGTTAATCATGGTACGTATGGTAAGAGTTTAGGTTTGACAGTGCGTTGCCTTAAAGACTCTTAGCTCCTTAAACATCAATAAGCTTTTTGTTAATAAAGCTGGTATATTGAGTTTAATAACGATTTAAGCTATAATTTAAGTATCTTAAGAGCCTTGGCTCTTTGGTTATTATTTATTATTATTTTTATGTCATCAAGCAATAATAACGCCAAATTCGCGTTTTTCTATTTGTTATCTTTGGTTGGGTTAATCTTTGTTTCTATTGGTACTGGACAAGCGATTTTTCAGGTAATTCATAAACTCCTACCAGATCCCGGAATTTATCGGGGAGCTTTTAACTCTTCTTCCTTGACTTTTGCCATTTCGGCATTAATTATTTCTCTGCCTTTATATTTCTTAACCGTGCGTTATCTTAGTCGTTGTCTGCGAGAAGGTTCTTTAGCTGGTGATTCACCGATTCGTCGTTGGTTAACTTATCTTATCCTCTTTATTTCTGCAGTGGTCTTTATTGTTTGGTTAATGATTACCATTAGTGGTCTTTTTGATGGAGAGTTAACTCTTAAATTCATTCTTAAGTCCTTAACAGTCTTTGTTATTGCTGGCTTGATTTTCGGTTATTATTTTTATGACATCCGTCGCTCTTCTTTTAAGAAGGGTAATAAGGTGGTCTTGGCCTATCTAATCGGTGGCTTGGTTATTTCTATCGGTTCCTTAATCTTAGCTTTCTTCTTTGCCGATTCACCCAAAGAAGCGCGCGAAAGAAAACAAGATCAGGCAGTAATTAATTCTTTTATGGAACTAGATAATGCTATTGTAGATTATTATTTAAGGTATGAAAAAATGCCCGAGAAACTTGAAGAAGTCTTAAAAACCTCTACTCATTTATCTTCGCGTACACTTAGAAACCCCAGTACAGACCAACCATTTAACTATGAGGTAATTGATGAGAGAAGCTATGAGCTATGTGCGGAGTTTAATCGTTCCAATAAAGAAGATAGTGATGAATTTGGTCTTAATTACGCGGATCGTTGGCCCCATGAAGAGGGTTATTATTGCATTACCCAAAGCGTGCCACCGACTGAGTTAAAAGCCTTGCCACAAGAAATACCGATGAGGTAGTGGTTAATAACAATATTTTATCTTTTCATGATTATTAAACTTGAACAATTTGAAGGACCTTTAGCTCTTTTGGTTTCCTTAATAGATAAGGCTAAATTGGATATTACTGAAGTAAGTTTAGCTAAGGTGACTGATCAGTATCTGTCTTATCTTCGTGCGGCTCGTAATATGGACCCAACCGAGATGGCGGACTTTTTAACCGTAGCCTCGCGTCTTTTGTTAATTAAAACCAAAGCTCTTTTGCCTTATCTTTTACCAGAAGAAGAGGAAGCGATTGAAGAATTTGAGGATCAACTGAGAATGTATCGTGAATTCTTGGAGGCCAGCAAGAAAGTAGAGGCTATGGTAGCTGAGGGAAGATTTATGTATGCGCGCGAATTTAATCGCCGAAGCTTAATCGCTGCCTCCGGTGCTTTTGCTCCTCCTAAGAAATTAAAAGCTTCTGATCTTGCGGATTGCTATAATGCCATGATCTTATCTTTAGCCGAGAGAAGACAGACCTTAACTGAAGCAGTAATTAGGATTACTGTTAGCTTAGAAGAAAAAATCGCTGATATTAAAAGCCTAATGAAACGTTTAACGGCTGCTCGTTTTAGCGATTTAGTTAAAGCTTCCGGTTCTAAGGTGGAAGTGGTAGTTAGCTTTTTGGCTTTACTGGAGCTCGTTAAATTAAAACAAATTGTTGCTGAACAATCCGATCTTTTTTCGGAGATAGAATTAATTCGTAAATAATAATTATGACAGAAGAACAAAATATCGCACGAGTGGAAGCTTTGCTCTTTGTGGCAGCTAAGCCTTTGCGTTTAAAAGAAGTATGCGCTTTGTCTGGTCTTAAAACCAAAGAGGCTAGTGAGGCCTTAGAAAAACTACTAGAGATTTGTCGCGAAAACAAAAGGGGAGTGGCGGTGATTAAGAGTGGCGAGAGCTACCAAATGGTTTCTTCGCCTGAGCAGGCTGAAGTGGTTAAGGCTTTTATTAAAGATGAAACCACTGGTGATTTATCTAAGCCGAGCTTTGAAACCCTAACTATTATCGCTTATCGTGGACCTGTTAGTAAACTAGAATTGGATCGTATTCGTGGGGTTAACTGCGGACTTATTTTACGTAATCTTTTATTACGGGGTTTAATTGAAACCGATTTTGATAAAGAAAAAAAAGAAACCTATTATACGGTAAGTTTGGATTTTGTTAAGTTTTTGGGACTTGGCGCAGTGGAAGAATTACCAGATTTTGAACGCTTACACGCTGATGATACCTTAGATAGAATACTGGCGGATAAAGAGAGTTCATTAGCTTAGAGTTTAGTGGTTTTAAGCTTAGTCGGCTTAGTTTTTTAAAATTATTGTTAATTTATTTAAGTTTAAGTTTAATATTTATGTTCCCCATTGTTCCTTTACTTATTTCGGTTTCTGTTTTAGGCTCGGTCTATATAAGCCAGAGCGAGTCTTTTAGAAGTTTAGATAGCCTATCTTTTAAAGTGGATAATAATCTTTATTTAAATAATTATTTGGTTATGCCCCAGGATAAAAGTCCAGAGTTTATTGGAGGAGAGACCTTGGTTTTGCAAGCCTCTTCGGCTATTGTAACCAACGAGCTGACCCTGCATCCGCTTTTTTCGTGGGAGGCTAATAGTGTTAGACCAATCGCCAGTTTAACCAAGCTAATGACCGCTCTAACTGTTTTGGATAATTATGATATTAACTGGGATAAAAAGATAACAATTATTGAAGCAGATAGACGTGAAGGTAGTAAGCAGAATATCTTTGTAGGGGATGAGCTTAGCTTAAGAGATCTTTTTATTATTGGTTTAATGGCCTCGGATAATGACGCTATTATCGCCTTAATTAGAGGTTTGGGTGTAAGTGAAGAAGACTTTGTCTTAGCCATGAACCAAAGGGCTAAGCATTATCGGTTATTTTCCGCCTCCTTTTCTGAGCCAACAGGCTTGTCTTCTGCTAATCAATCATCGGCTTTTGATGTTGCTAAATTAGCTAGCCTGGCCTTTAAAAGAGCAGAAATAAAAGAGGCGCTCTCTTTAACAGCTTATGAAATAACCGATTCTAAAGGTTCTGTTAAGCGCCTTATCTCCACTAATGTTTTGTTAAGAGAAGGCTCTAAAGAGGGCCTTATAGTGGGAAAAACCGGACATATTAGCTTAGCGGGGTATTGTTTTGCCGGACTTTATTCCAAGAACGGTAATGATATAATTACCGTGGTATTAGGGGCTCATACCCAGCTTTCTCGCTTTAGTGAGAGCGAAGAGCTGGCGCATTGGGTTTATTCAAGCTATAATTGGTAGTATAATAAAATAAAGGTAAATATATGAAATTTGTTATTGCTAATTGGAAAATGAACCTCTCTGTTAATGAGAGTATGGCTTTGGCCGAGACTTATCTTAAATTTTTTAAAGAGACTCCGGCTGAAATAGTGGTTTGCCCTTCTTTTACGTCATTACCCTTTGTTGGAAAGATCTTAAATGATTCGCAAATATCTACTGGTGGCCAAGATGTCTTTTGGGAAAGACAGGGTGCTTATACCGGGGAGATTTCGACCAGAGACCTGGTTGACTTAGGGGCTGGTTATGTTATTTTAGGGCATAGTGAAAGGCGATTTAATGGAGAAGAGGACTGGATGATTAATCGCAAAGTAATAGCGGCTTTATCTGAAGAACCACTTTGTCCAATTATTTGTGTTGGAGAAACCGAAGAAGACCAAAAAGAAGATAGACGAGAGGCGGTTATTGCCAAGCAAATGGAAGAGGCGCTAGATGGTGTGAGCTTGGCTTTAGACAGGAATATTATTATTGCTTATGAGCCAGTTTGGGCTATTGGTTCTGGGATAACGCCTTCTTTAGATGATATTGAATATACTCACCAGATGATTAGAATACTTTTACGTAAACAACTTGGCAGTCGTTCAGATAAAGCTTGCGCTGTTGTTTATGGAGGCAGTGTTAACGAGAAAAGTGCCAGGAAAATAGCAGATCTTGAGTGCGTAGACGGTTTTTTGGTGGGTGGGGCTAGTCTGGAAGCTAAAGAGTTTTACCGTATAGCCCAAACTGTGTTAGAATAAGATAAAGATTGGAAAATTTATTCTTCTATTAATTTTATTAAAATTTATTAAAACTACCTAATAATTTTAAAAAACCTTTATGAATCATCTACCAACTGTCCCACTTAGTGTTCCAAGTAGTAAAAAAACTTTGTTTTTAAAGAATTTTAACCTGGCTACTAGAAGAACTGGGCGCCTATTGCTTTTTGCCGGTGACCAGAGAGTGGAACATTTAAACGATGATTTCCATGGAGAAGGTATCCCCACTGAAGACGCTAGCCCTGAGCATCTTTTTAAAATAGCCGCTAATTCAAGGGTAGGATTGTTTGCTACTCAACTAGGTTATATAAATCGCTATGGAGCTAAATATCCGAAGATCCCTTATCTGGTTAAACTTAATTCAAAATCTCATTTAGTACCAGTTGGACAACAAGAACCATATAGTGGTGCTTGGTATGATGTTAGACAAGTAGTGGAATTTGCCAAACAAAGTAAGTTAAATATTCCGGCTATTGGTTACACGGTTTATGTTGGTAGTAGTTTTGAAGCTGCTATGCTTAAAGAAGCCGCCCAATTAGTGTGGCAAGCTCATCAGTACGGACTTTTAGCTGTTTTATGGATGTATCCGCGTGGCAAGGCAGTGGATAATCAAAACGACCCGCACCTAATTGCGGGAGCGGTTAATGTGGGAACAGCCTTAGGAGCAGATTTTGTTAAGGTGGATCGCCCGGAGCCAGCTAGTTCAGAAGGTTATGGAGAGATCTTTGCGGCTGGTGAGGGTATTAGGGTTTTATTTGCCGGTGGTAAGAGCCAGCATGCTTCTTCACTTTTTGGTACGATTGCGGAACAGATGGCGGCTGGTGCTTCTGGAGTGGCTTTGGGTAGAAATATTCATCAAAGAAAGTTAAAAGAAGCCATTGCCCTAACCAACGCGGTAGCTGGTATTGTCTATGATAGACAAGTACCTCCTTTGGGAAATTAATTTTTAAGATATGCAACAAACTTTTGCTTGGATTATTCTAATTATTGCTATAGTTATTATTTTGTTTATCATTAGCCGTAAGTTCATGATTCTGGCTAATGTTGATGTTGAGCAAATACAGCGTGAGAAAAATGCTTTACTAAAACAACAAATAATTATGAATCAATTGCAGCGACGTTTTAGTCATTGGGGTTGGTTTTTCCTAAGAGTCCTTAAACCTTTTTCTCGTTTTCTGCGTAATAGCTTTGATTGGCTTTATGACACACTTAACAATTGGCAAAAATCACAAGCTAATCGTGAGGCTATGTTAGGGCAAGCTATAGACGAAAGAATAGAGGTCTTGCTCTTAGAGGCTGAGATTTTGGTTAAAGACGAGCGTTATGATTCGGCTGAAAAAAAATACATTGAGATTATTGGGCTTGATTCTAAGAACTTTAAAGCCTTTCGTGAGTTGGGTGAAGTTTATTTGTATAAGCATTTACTTAAGGAATCTATACAGACTCTAGAGCATGCCCTTAACTTAAAGAAGAAGATAGAGGATAAAGAAACAAAAGAAGGGGAGGGTGATTTGGATATTAGCCAGACTAGATATCTTTTGGCTACGGTTTATGAGGAAGCTGGAGATCTAGATAAAGCAGTCGTTAACCTTAAAAGAGCCTTGAAGATTGAAGAAAGCAACCCGCGCTACCTTGACAGACTTATTGAAGTAAGTATACTTAAAAAGGATAAAGTGGAGGCTTTTAATGCTTATGACAAGCTGCAAAAGGCCAATCCCGAGAATAAAAAACTGGCTCAATTTAAGGAAAAGATTAGCCAGCTTTAATTTTTTCGGCTAAGTAAGCCGTTGTAGCTCAGTTGGTAGAGCATCTCCATGGTAATTTTTAACTATCTTAAGTTGCCATGGAATTGCTCTTTTGGGCAATTAATCTGGAGGTTTTTGGATTTTCACTAGTATGGTTCAGACCTAAATAGGTCATCCTATACTGTGGAAAACTCTTTAACCGATAGAAGTTTTACGCCGTTGTAGCTCAGTTGGTAGAGCATCTCCATGGTGAGACACATTGTTTTCTTGCCCGCCGTAACAGAAACGTTTCGGTGTATCCCGAATAACGGTTAAAGTCCGGTAACGGATCAGACCGTGGCGACACACTCGCCCGAACGACTGACAAGGGAGGCTAAGTTTCATTTTTGAAATATGCCTAAGATACAGTCTAACCCTCTTATAAGGTATTACCGAAATTGAGGTAGAAGTGAAGGAGAAGGTCACCGGTTCAAGCCCGGTCAACGGCTCTGTTAAAATTTCTTAAAATAGGAAAATAAAAAAAGAAAACCGCTTTTCAGGTGGTTTTCTTTCTGAAAAAGCGGTTATTTACTTAATAGGGTGGTGTCGGATTGTAGGAAATCTATTAGTTCCTCTTTACTTAACTCCTTAACCTTGTCAAGAAACTTTTCTTTGGGAGTTTGCATTCCTATTTCATCTCTTTCTTCCACTGTTAATTCTTGAATCTCTTTTTTTAAACTCAAGTGAAGAAAATCAGTAATATCACTTGGAATCTTTTGAGCAGAGGAGTCGGAAGTTATAAAATTACCAACTGATCCACCGGCAATAATTAATAGGCAGTCTTTTTTCGTGGGAGTAAGAGCATACCCCATCCACGTTACAAACCATAACACCAAGAAAGTATAAAAGAACTTCATACTATGCTTTTTACCCAAATCCCAACTTCTATAATCGGGGTTTTTCTTATCTTCCTCTTCGTTTTTTAGTTTTTCTCCAGAAATAGAGCTTGATTTGCCTACTGAAAATACAATCGCTAGTATGAAAAATACAATAGCAAAAAACGTAAACCAGTCGCTTGCTACATCAAAAAAACGTTTAACTCCGTCAGCGACGGTTACCCAGTAAAATATTGTATACCAGTCCAATTTACTATCCTCTTTTTTAGTTTTTTAAAGAATTTTTATTATCTTAGTATATCTTCTAATTAATGTCAATAGGTCGCTGTGTCTCATGTCAAATGCGACATAGTGAATTCCTTGGGGGTTTGCATATTTAGCCCCATGTGAGGCCGTTTGTTAAGATAATAGTCTAAAAACTCCTCTACTCTCTTTTGTACCATAGGCAAGTCTTTTTTACGATATCTCCAGTACCCCAGACACTCTTTTCTTAAAGTACCATTAAATTTTTCAATGAAGGCCTGGTCGTTCTTCTTGTAAGGTCGTGAGGTACGAATAAAGATGCCTCTTTGTCTAGCTTCGGTGTCCCAATGATCTTGAAACTCCGGACCACCGTCTCGTTGAATCTTGTCTACTGTACCAAACCATTGGAGTTGTTTTTGGAGGGCCTCTTTCCCAGCTAAAGATGTGAGGTTGTCTTGGATCACTACACAGGACTCTTTAGTGAAGATATCTATGGCAGTGAAAGCAAAGAGTTCTCCCAAGACTACGGTGTCTACTTGAATCACTTCTCTTGGTTTTTCGGCCTTTAAAACCGGCCCTCGTCTCTGGTATTTCTTCCATTTACTACGTAATTGGTACTTTTCTCCCAGGATGCGGTAAATGGTACTCACCCCTACAGACAAACCATGGTCTCTTTGCAGGATATAGCGTATCTTTTGACCGCAGCAATTTCTATATTCTTCACGAATAGTTAAAACCTTGGCTTTAAGGGCTGGATTTACCTTACGGTTACGTCGACCTCGTTTAGCATTTTGGTAACTTGCAAGGAACTGGTGAAAGCCCATTTCCTTAATTCCGGCCAGCCAACGATACACGGTGGCGCGGTGCAGACCCAATTTAGCTGGAATCTTTTCCGGGCTTACCCCGCTGCCATAGAGTTGCCAACAAACGTGAATTGGGGTTATCCTATCTATGAAATGTGACATAGTGTTTCTTTAGTGATTTAGACCTCTAAAGTATATCACTATGTCGCATTTTTAATTAGAATACAGCGTAGGTGCTTTTTTTTTAAAAAAAAGGAGGGGGGCAGCAGTCTACTTAGTTGCTTTCTTGAATAAATAAAAAGTTAAGCAAAGAGCAGGTAGGCTGGGTTATTCTAGTAGCTATTGATTAAATTAAACCTTTCTGTTATAGTGGAAAGAGCTTTTCGGAGCTGTTTTAATTTATAGAAAACTTCTAAAAAACATTAAGATTATTTCTATTTTTTAGAAATATAAATTACTTTGGGTCGGTACCGAAGCGGTCAAACGGGGCAGACTGTAAATCTGTTGGCTTTCGCCTTCGTAGGTTCGAATCCTACCCGGCCCACTTTTAAGAATAATTTTTGTTTATGTCTCAAGACAATATGATCAAAATGCAGTGCACCGAGACGGGTGAAATTCGCTGGACACATAAAAACAAGAAGACCCTAAAAGGTCGTCTTGAATTAAGTATGTTCTCCAAGAAAGCTCGTAAGCACACACTGCATAGAGAAACCAAATAGGTTTGCCTTATCGCCCGTTTTTGTGACGGTTAAGCCCGCCATGAAACCGGACGGTTTCAGGCGGGCGTAGTATAATGGTAGTACAGGGGTCTCCAAAACCTCTAGCGTGGGTTCGATTCCTGCCGCCCGTGCAATTGACAAAAGTATAGCGATTATGCTATATTTTTTATTGTCCTTTTAAAATTATTGTCGTTTAACTAAAAATATAGAGCCATGGGAACAACAAGATTTCTTAAAAATTATACCCAGCAAGGTTGTGAACAAGCCTTGAATGAGGGTATTAGTGTTGGGGTTGTCGGGAGTGTATGCCCAGTAACAGATAAAATAGATACTCCACACAGAGTGCAGGAAGTAAAAGAAGGAGATAGAATTATTGGTTATATTATCCATAAACTTGATCTTTCTCAAAGCGATGACTGGGGTAAATATTTTAATCTTATTAAAGAAAAGCCCGGTCAACGAATTCCAGGTTTTCCGTTTTCTGTAAGATGGCCAAAGATGTATGGAGGTAAAAAATACCAAATTATTACTGTGGGCGGAGAAATATTCGAGGCTAGAGTAGATGATTCTCGCGAATATATGAGTGAGGGACTAGAGTGGAATACAGAAGAGGGAAATAAAGAGAAACAATTAGTTGCCGCTTGGAAGGAATTGTGGCAACGTTGACTTTTTAGTTTTAAGTTTATTTTACCCGGTGTTTCTAACCAAAGCCGGGTTTTTTATTACTTTCAACTGTACTAAGAGGTGCGTTAAAGATAAATCCACATCCGAGTTGTTTTTATTTTACAGATATTTTAATTAAATTATACCAAGCTATTCTATTGCACTACACTCTTGCTTTTTTTGGTGTTTTGTGTCAAGGTAGCGGTACAAAACATTCATTAAAAACTTTTAAATTTTAAAAAAAACAAATAAAAAGGGAGATTTAAGATGAAATTATTTAACTCAAAGGGAGTATTTTGTGGGGTAGACAAAGATGCTCAAGACTTTAATCACGAGGATTTTTCTTTTGGTACCTCTAATTTTAGTTACCCTGATTTACTCAAATACTATCAAAAAATATTTCCTTTACTTAAGGATTTTGGTAGTTATGAATATTTTCAAGAAAGAGTGACCGCGATCAAGAAAAAGATTTCTTACTCTCGTATTTCCGGAATTCTTAATGGCCCTCATCTTCCGATTATTATAAAGATCGGACAAGGGGATAGAATTTTAACAAGTTGTCAAAAACTCTTTAAAAGAGTCTTTCCTTATTATAATAATAAGTTCGGATCTTCCGGAAAGAGATTTACTTTCTATGATTTTTATGAAAATGAAGATCTTTCGGGGAAGGATATCTTTTCAGTTTGTACTCTGGAATACAACGCTTTTTTATCTCAATCTGCAAAAGAAGCTACCGTGGCTTTATTTTTTCCACAAGCTTTAGCTGGTCGGTCTGTTAATGAGCAAAGAAAACAGATAGTAGGGCTAAAAAAAGAGATGGATAAAAATTTAATACTTTCTCTAGCTGGTCCACTGGAAGGATTGGCCACCATTCCTCTGTTTGGTGGGACTGGTCGGTTACCGCAAATTAATTTATCTGCGGTGGATATAGAGAAAAAAGGAATTGTAGTAATTACTGAAAACGAGTATGGGCCGAGAATGTATTTCAATAGTGATTATGAAAAAACTAGTGCTAACAGCACTGGTGGAATAACCATTTTTTAACTCCATCTCCATGAAGTTTAAAATTAAAGCACAATGAGATTTAATTCTTGTTGTGCTTTTTCATTTCATTTTATTGACATTTTACGAGCAATGACTTATCTTTTATTTAGTACCTAAAAAATTAAAAAACATTGTCATGGAAAAAATGGGAATAAATGATTTTCTTTCTAGAGATGACTTATTTGAGCGTCTCATTGATCTGGCTCTTGATTATGACAGAGTTAAATTTGATTTATGTTATGATTTTATAGTTTATCTTTTAGATTTTTTAGATCAAGAGATTGTTCGTGATGATGGCACTGTCATTAAGTTGAATTATCCTCTTTCTCCCATAAATTTCGGTCTTATTGCGGCTTCTGCTGCTCTTAATATTTTCCGAAATTATCCAATTTTAAAACCCCAAAAAAGAATATCGCCTTATCTTTTTGAAAAAAGTGGTTGTAAATTTATGTTTTACGACTATCCCGTTTCTTTATCATCACTTATTTACAAAAATAATTCGTATGGTAATTATCTAGAAGAACTTGCTTTAGCGGACTACGATTTGGCAGATTTCTTTGGGGATATAGAAGTGATGAACCTTTGGGATCCTGAGGAAGTAAAAGATGAGAGGAGTCTTTGTTTTTTAAGATATCAAAAAGAAGCAACTATTTTTATCTTTTCAAGGCAGATAATTTTAAAAAATTGAGCTCTTTATTGATTTCTTTTATTTTAAAGCTTAAATTTTAAAGCACTTGTAGTTTATGAGTGCTTTTTTAATTTACAATAAGTCTTAAGACTATATCATAGAGGAGAGCCAGTCCTGAGGCGATAAAGATAGCGATGTAGTTCCATTTTGACTTACTGGAAACAAGACTTTTAAGAACATAAACAACAGCTGATCTTTCTTCTTCTGAGAGGGTTTGTCCTTTACTTATTTTATCAATTAATTTCTTTTCTTCAATTAGTCGGTCTCTTTTGCTTTCAATGTTAAAACGATGGGCAAAATACCATAAGAAACCTATTGTTCCAATATACCAAGCAATATCAACCCATAAAGAGCTATAATGAGCTATGACTATAATGGCTCGATAGGCGAGAGTGGCGATAATGCCCAACCAAAAAACTAAGAGCCTATAGGCGTGTGAACTAGTCTTGGCGGATTGTTCTTTCATAGATTTATGGATTTATAGATACGAACCTAATAAATAATTAAAGATATAAAAATTAACCTTTATTCTTATGCTTTAATCATATCATAACTTAGTATTTGGGTATATAGGTATTTGGGTACATAGAATAAACTTTATTATAATTTATTTTATTTTTACGCCTTACTTTAAACTGAGTTTTAATCATTAGTTATTTATGTTATTATTTTTATAGGATGATTGTCTAAGCTATATTTTAAGTGTAGATAACAGGTAAATTTATTCTTCTTTATGATCAATATGATTATTTTAATTTCATGATTATTCCAAATTCTCTAACTATATCTTCTATTAAAACGTTTATTGTCTACGCCTTGGCTGGAGCCTTAGCTGTAGCTGTTGAGGTTTTTTTAATCTATTTTATGGTACAGACTCTTAACTGGTGGTATGTTATAGCTTCGGCTTTGGCTTATTTTATTGGTTTTTTTATAGGGTTCTTTTTAAGAAAACTCTTAGCTTTTCATGAACACGGTTGGAGCCATCTTTTTAAGCAAATGTCTCTTTATGGAGCTATTTTGCTTTTAATATTAACTCTTAATACCTTGGCGGTAGTTATTTTGGTGGAGAATCTATCTTTAGCTGCTTGGTGGGCACAGGTTATTAGCGCCGGGCCTGTTGGTTTAGTGGGTTATTTACTTAATAAAAAATACACCTTTAAGAAAACTTAAATAGAAGACCCAAAGTCTTTTTTACTGACTTTTCCCTGCTTTCTGCTTTAATTATTTAAACTTTGATCTTTTTTGATCTTTTTAGTTTTTTCTGTTATCATATAATTATGAAAGATAAAAACTCATGGCCGGTGATCGGGCATCTACCAGCCTTAATTTATTTTGATCGCCTTTTGGCTTTTGAAAAAAATCAACCCGGCTCTATCGGCGGAACTTATATTATTAGCGGAGATAAATTCTCTGGTTCTCTTAAGGCGCTTGATGAATTCAGGCGTCGTCTTTCTGGGTTGGGAGATTTGGATTTGATTAGATTAAAAAAAGAAGATGATAAAAAGGAGATAGGTGTGGCGGCGGTTAGAAGTTTTGTTTCTTCACTTAATTTAAGTTCACTAGCCGGCGGTTATAGGATTGGTATAATTGAAGAAGCAGATAATCTGAGCTTGCAAGCAGCTAACGCCTTACTTAAAGCTTTGGAGGATGGAAGAAGTCGTTTACTTTTTTTTCTTTTAACCAAGAACCCGGATAAATTACCAAGTACAGTTCTTTCCCGAAGCCAAATAATCTATTTTCGCCCAGTGGCTTCTGATTTAATATACCAAGAGCTTTTGGATAAAAGAAAACTTAATAGGAACTTAGCGAAAAATTTATCAAGACTTTCTTCTGGATTGCCTGAGTTGGCTGAACGCTTAGCTGATGATAAAGAGTTTCTAGAGACCAATCTTGCACCAATTAAATTTTTTATCTCTTCCTTTGGACTAAGACTTTATAGCAAATGGCAAGAGCTAGAGGAGATTAAGTTTTGGGAGGAAAGCTCTGAGCTTGAGCGTGCTCGTTTTATCCTATCCGCTTGGCGCCTAGCTGTTAGGGATATGATGCTTTTAAGCCTTAATTTACCTAATTTACTTAAATACGCCTTTTTTGAACAAGAGCTTAAGGCTTTGGCTTTAAATCTTTCACTTGCCGAAATCCGTCAACTTGATATAATATTAAAAGAGGCTGAAGAAAGATTGGAAGCCAATGTCGGACCTGCTGTGGTTTTAGAAAGCGTTATGTTAACTTTTGCTTAAAATTTATTTTACTTTTTATATGAAACTTAAATTATTATTTTCTCTTTTAGGTCTAGCTCTTTTAACGAGTGGTTGCACTCTCAGTTTTGGCGGTGGACCCAGTGGCCCTGATGGAGGAATTTTTAGGAGTATTAATAAAGGCTTAGCTTGGAATCAGGCTTCGGTTGTACCAACCGCTTCGGGGCAACCGGCTTCTTTAGTACAGTTTGATGCTAATTTTATTGTTATGGATCCTGGGGACCATAATACTCTTTATTATGGGGCTAAAGATAACGGACTTTTTGTAAGTTATGATAATGCCCAAAGCTGGACACCCCTGCGAGCTACCTCAGCTAATAATATTTCTAACTTGGTGGTTGATCCTGTTTGGCGTTGTACGCTATACGCTGCTTCTGTTAATCGTTTAACTAAGAGTGTGGACTGCGGACGTAGCTGGGAACAGGTTTATTATGACAATGATCCTTCAGTAGGTGTAACTGCTTTAGCTATAGATCATTTTGATAACCAGATACTTTATATTGGGACAACCAGGGGCGAGGTGATTATTTCTAATGACGCAGGTAAGAGCTGGCGGACTTCCGAACGTTTTAATAATCAGATTAGTAAAATAGCGGTTTCACCGTCAGACAGTCGTTTGGTTTTTGCAGCTACTGTTGGGCAAGGTATTTATCGCTCTAATAATAAAGGTGTAAGTTGGGATAGTCTTGATGAAGCTTTGAGCGAATTTCCCAATCACCGACAGTTTAGAGATATTTATATTTCTAAAAATTATCCAGGACATGTTCTTTTGGCTAATAATTACGGACTATTATTATCTACCGATTACGGAGACACCTGGCAGTCTCTGCGTTTGATTACTCCGGAAAATAATGCCATGATTTATTCGGCGATTATTAGCGAACACAGTGATAAAGAAATTTTTTATGTTACTGGTACAACCTTTTATAGCACGGTTGATGGTGGTAGTAATTGGTCTACTCGTAAGTTACCATCCGCCAGGGCCGGTTGGCAGATTTTAGAACATCCGGATCAACCGGGGTTACTTTACATGACCGTTAGGGAACAAAAATAGTTTAGTTGACTTATTTAGTTTTTCAAGTTAAGTTGTTTTTACTTTAATTATTTTTATTTTTTCATATGAGCGATTACCAAGAAAAAGTTTCACTTAAATTTAAACAGGCGGTTGATTTTTTTAAGCAAGATATTTCTTCCTTAAGAACAGGTCGTTTAAGTTCCGCTATTTTGGAAAAAGTTGAGGTTCAAGCTTATGGTACCACTATGGCTTTAAACGCTGTTAGTACCATTGCTTCGCCAGATAATAAGAGCCTGTTAGTGTCTCCCTGGGACAAGAGTGTTATTAAAGAAATTGAAAAAGCCATAACCAGCGCTGATTTGGGCTTGGGAGTGGTTAATGAAGGAGAGGCTTTGCGTTTAACTATGCCACCCTTAAATGAAGAAAATCGCCGTGAGTTAGTTAAGAAGCTTAACTCTAAAATGGAAGAAGCTCGTATTGTTTTAAGGCAAGCCAGAGACGAGGTTAAACAGGAAATTGAGGTTGATTTTGCCGAGAAGACGTTTTCTGAGGATGATAAGTTTCGTTATCTTAAAGAGTTAGATACGGCTATTGATAAGGCCAATGAAGAGCTTAAAGAGATAAGGGATCATAAGGAAAAAGAAATAATGACTATTTAGTTATTTAAAAGCTAATTTATAATTCAGTTTTACTCTATGTTGTTAACTATTATCGCGTTTGTTTTAGTCTTGGGTGTTTTGGTTTTAGTGCATGAACTTGGGCATTTTTGGGCAGCTCGTCGTTTTGGTGTACGGTCTGAAGAGTTTGGTATTGGTTTTCCACCAAGACTTTTTGGTTGGTATAAGAACAAAGAGGGAAGCTGGAAGTTTGTTTTAGGTAAAGGTAAGGTTGTTGATCCAGCTGATACTGTTTATTCTATTAACTCCATTCCTTTGGGTGGTTTTGTTAAAATTGTTGGAGAAAACGGCGATGATCGTAATGACCCTAGTAGTATGGCCTCTAAACCAGCCTGGCAGAGGTTTATTATTTTATCGGCGGGTGTCTTCATGAATGTTGTCTTAGCGGTTGTTATCTTTACTGTTCTTTTGGGCATAGGTTCCCCACAGGCTCTTGATCGTGAGACACTACCGGCTAACGCCGTAATAGGTGAAGTCTATGTTCAAGTCGCTGATCTTGAAGAAAATTCCCCGGCTATGGAAGCTAACGTTTTACCTAATGACATAATTGTTTCAGTGGATGGTTTGGCTGTTAACGGTTTTGACTCTCTTAATACCCATGTTAAAGAAAAAGTAGGGCAACCGGTTGAATATGTCTTTAAAAGAGGGGATGAGTTTTTAGAAAAAACCATAACTCCGGTAATTATTAATAAGGGAGATCAAGAGATTGCCGGTATTGGAGTTGGTATTTTTGAGATGGCGCATGTTCGCTTACCTTGGCATACGGCTTTGGTGGAAGGTACGTCTTATACCGGTTTCTTCTTAAAGGAGATAACTGTTGGTTTAGGTAAGGCACTTTATGAGCTTGTTTCTTCTGGTAAGGCCGATACTGAGGTGGTTGGTCCCTTAGGGATCGCTTCTTTAACCGGCGATATGGCTAGAATGGGTTTTGCTTATCTAGCTCAGTTTACCGCTATTCTTTCTCTGCATTTGGCGATCATTAACTTTATTCCTTTCCCAGCCCTGGACGGTGGGCGAGTACTTTTTCTTTTAATTGAAAAAATTAAGGGTAGTCCAATTCGTAAACAAACGGAAGCTATCTTTCATAACATAGGTTTTCTTCTCCTGATGCTTTTAATTGTTATTGTAACCTTTAAAGACGCTTTTCGTTTTTTTCAGGATTAACCTTTTAATAATTTAAATTTAATAATTTAAAAGATAAAAATATGAAGATAAATCTTAAGGCCACTAACTTAGTTCTAACACCGGCTATTGAAAAATATCTTAAAGAGAAAATTAAAATGGTAGAAAAGTATCTTGGAGCTCTAAAAGTAACAGCTTGTGATGTGGAGTTGGCTTTAACTACTCATCATCACAACAAGGGAGAGATTTTTAAAGCAGAGATTAATTTAGCTGTACCAGGAGATTTACTTAGAATCAGTAAAACCGAAAGTGACCTGTATAAAGCGATAGATAAAGCCAAGGATCACCTAGTAGAGGCCATTAAGAAGCATAAAGGCAAGGAAAAGGCTAAGAGTAGGAAAACAATTATTAAGGCTTCCTAGGGTTTATAGAATAAAGCTTCTTTTATTTTGCCAATTCTCTTAAAATAGGACATATTGGATTATATTGACATTTCTTGACATATTTTAATAATTTAGTGTATAATTTGTATAGAAAGTACTATGAATTATATTACTATATGAACAAAATATACACTACAACTTTGTCCGGCAAAGAGCTGGATATAATAGAAAAATTAATCACAAAACATGGGAATGTGGTTGATTTTGATATGATTTTAGAAAAATTTGGTAAAAACAGAGAAAGACAGGAAGTAAAGAATTTTATCTCAAATTTAGTTAGAAAAGGATGGTTAGTTAGAATCAAGAAAGGTGTTTTTGTAATTTCGGATATTTCAGGTAGAGGTAGTATAGAGTTAAGTCAATTAGCCATTGCTCAAATTATAGATAATAATTCTTATATATCTTTTGAGGGTGCTTTACAATACCATGGTTTGTTTGATCAATATTTAAGAGTTGTCACTTCTGTTGGTAAAAAAAGAACATACACAAAGAAATTTTCTGATTGGACGTTTAAATATATTAGTTCAAAAAAGGGATTGTTTTCTAATTTTAAAGAATATAATATTGATGGCAGGCTTGTTAAGGTGGCTTCAAAAGAAAAAGTTATCTTGGATTTTTTAACCTATAGAAGAAAACTACATGATATTGATTTAGTTATTGAAAAGCTTAAAAATCATAAGAATGATTTTGATATAAAGAAACTTATTCAAATCAGTGAAAAATTTTCAATAACCACCAAAAGGACCTTGGGAATAATTTTAGATTTAGTGGAAATTAACTCAGATGAATTACATAAAAAAATTAAGAATAATAAAAATTATAGCCTCCTAACATCAAAGAGCGATATTTTTAATGCTAAATGGAGAATTTATACTGAAAAGCAATTTGTAAAAAAATAACCAGTATATTTTTATGTCTGTAAATATCCAATTAATTTCTAAAAATCAATTAATTATACTTAACAGACAAGGCTTTAAGTATCCTCTTGCTATTGCCGAAAAAGATTATTTTTTGGCGGTTATTTCAAAAATAATATTTGAATCAGTATTAAAGAATAAAATAATTTTTAAGGGCGGGACGGCCTTGCATCATGTTTATCTTCCACAACTAAGGTTTTCTGAGGATTTGGATTTCTCAAGTAATGGGATAAAAATAGATTTAACTGAAATAAAAAATATTTTTTCAGTTTTTGATTTTTTAGAAATAAAAAAAGATTTTATTTCCGAGGCGACGGTAAAAATAGAGAAGCTTCAATGCACCGGTCCTCTTGGGCAGGCTAGTTCGGTGAGGCTGGAGATTGATTGCCTTCAAAATGTAATCTTACCTTCATTGGAAATGAATTATGAAAATATTTTTGGAGTTAAGACAAAAGTACGAGTAATGGATATTAGAGAAATTACTGCTGAGAAAATTCGTGCCATGAGCGATAGAGCAAGATATCGTGATTATTATGATTTTGTAATGATTATGAAGAAAATACCAATAGATATAAATGAAGTTTTAGGCTTGGTAAAACAAAAAGAGATTAGAAAAACGATCAGTATAGAAAATATTTTAAATAATTGGGAAATAGCCAAGTTAGACAAACAGGAGGATTTACAAACAATTTATTTTATTGAAGAACTAAGCGATGAAGAGATAAAAGGTGAGTTAGATAAATTAAGCTTTGATAGCATAGAAAAGTAGTGATTTTAATACTTAGCATTTTTTATACAAAAATGAGTCGTAATTGTTAATAATTGACCAAAACATTATTTGACAAAAATTATTTTATTATATACTGTGTAATCACAAATAAAAAAAGAAAAATGACAGAACAAAAAGAATTTGAATTTGTATTTAGAGGTGTTGCCACCGTTGACGATAGAGGTCAAATGGTTATACCCATAGAGGCAAGAAAAGTTGCTGGTTTTAAAAACGGAGCTAAAATAGCCGTATTTACCGCTCCTTCAAATCTCGATGACGGTAAGTTAAAGATAGTTTTAACGTTAGCCCAATATATTCTTGACATGAAGAGAGTTAAGAAGCTTCTTGGATGATAATTTTCTATAAGCTTTAACTTATTTGATTTTTTCCCCATTATAAGGTAAACTCATAAACTGAGCTTACCTTATTTGTTTTTAAGTATTAAGAGCTCATTTTTTAACTTATTTTATGAAATTTTTATCCAAAATATTCGGTGATCCTAACGAAAGGGTCATAGCTTCAATGCGACCAGTTATTGAAGAAATTAATTCTTTAGAAGAGTCTATAAAGGCTTTGTCTGATGATGATTTAAAACAAAAGACTGAGGAATTTAGAAAAATATTGGGTGTAGAAAGACTAGAAGACGGATCTTTAAAACAAAATAAAACCAAAGAGGAAGAGACCGCTATTTTAGAACAAATTCTACCCCAAGCTTTTGCGGTTATTCGTGAAGCTTCTCGTCGTTTAACTGGACAAAGACATTATGATGTTCAGTTAATGGGTGGTATGGTTTTACATCGTGGACAAATTGCGGAAATGAAAACTGGAGAAGGTAAGACTTTGGTAGCTACCTTACCTTTATATCTTAACGCTTTAACTGGACGAGGTGTACAATTAGTAACCGTTAACGATTATCTGTCTCGGGTTGGTGCTGGTTGGATGGCGCCGATTTATCATGCCCTTGGATTAACTACTGGTGTTATTGTCCATAATACCGCTTTGGTTTATGATCCTAATTATTCTGATGATAAGCAATTTGATGATCGTTTAAAGTATTTTCGTCCCGTACCAAGAGGCGAGGCTTATAACTCGGATATTCTTTATGGTACTAATAACGAATTTGGTTTTGATTACTTAAGAGACAACATGGTCCAGCGTGGCTCACAAAGAGTCCAGCGTGAACTTAATTTCGCCATTGTGGACGAAGTTGACTCTATTTTAATAGACGAAGCTAGAACTCCTTTAATTATCTCTTCTCCCGCGGAAGAGTCTACAGATAGGTATTATAAATTCGCCGAATTGGTTTCTCGCTTGCAAGAAAATGAAGATTATAATAAAGACGAAAAAATGAGGGTAGCGACCCTAACAGAGAATGGTATATCTCGGATGGAAAAGTTTTTAGGAGTGGATAATATTTACGCTACCGGTGGTATCCGAGAAGTCCATCATATTGAGCAAGCTCTTAAGGCCAGAGTTTTATTTGAAAAAGATAAACACTATGTGGTTCGCGAGGGAGAGGTGGTTATTGTGGATGAGTTTACCGGCAGATTAATGTTTGGTCGTCGTTATTCAGAAGGTCTTCATCAGGCCATTGAGGCTAAAGAAGGAGTTAAAATACAAAGAGAAAGCCGTACTTTAGCTACTGTAACTTTTCAGAATTATTTCCGTATGTATCGTAAGTTGGCTGGTATGACCGGTACGGCTTTAACCGAAGCTGAGGAGTTTTATAAGATATATAATTTGGAAACCGTAGTTGTACCGACCCATCGCCCTAATGTTCGTAAAGATGACAATGACCTTATCTATGCCAGTGAAAAGGAGAAATATGAGGCAGTGGCTAAGGAAGTTAAAGCTAGACATGCCACCGGACAACCGGTTTTGGTTGGTACTATCTCTATCGCTAAAAACGAATTTTTGGGAGAACTTTTAGCCAGAGAAGGTGTTAAGACTAATCTTTTAAACGCTAAAAATCATGAACAAGAAGCTTCTATGATCGCTCAGGCTGGACAGGCTGGTAGTGTAACTATTGCCACTAACATGGCAGGACGTGGTGTTGACATTATTTTAGGTGGAGCACCGCTTAATAAAGAAGAATATGATAAGGTGGTGGCTTTGGGCGGTCTACACGTAATTGGTACCGAAAGACACGAAGCTCGCCGTATAGACAATCAGTTACGTGGTCGTGCAGGACGACAAGGTGATCCCGGTTCAAGTCAATTTTACGTTTCCATGGAAGATGACCTGATGCGTATTTTCGGGGGAGATAGAATGAAGAATATGATGAAAACTCTTAAGTTACCAGAAGGCACTCCGATTGAAAATAAAATAATTTCCCGCTCTATTGAAAATGCCCAGAAAAGAGTTGAAGGTAATAACTTTGATACTAGAAAACACTTAGTGGAATATGATGATGTAATTAACAAACATCGTTTAGCTATTTATCGCAGACGATTAGAGGTTTTAAATATTTCAGAAAAGGTTAAAGATAATAAAGAAGATGATATAGAAGATAATAAGAATGTCGGAGAAAAACCAGAAAATAATCAG
Source organism: Patescibacteria group bacterium (assembly GCA_030583705.1). NCBI lineage: Bacteria > Patescibacteria group bacterium. Next base: position 386,598 of record CP129471.1, read on the forward strand.
GAAAGAAATAATCAAGAAGAAAATCAGAATAAAGAAAATATCGGTGAGGTTAAAGATAAAACATTAACGGATATTATTTTAGGGATGATTGAAAACGAGGTTGAGCAACTTATTTCTTTTCATACCGCAGCCGAAAGTACTAAAGACTGGAATCTTAAGGAAGTTAAAGAAAGTATAGCCGCTATTTTCCCGCTTAATAAAGAATTATCTGAAACATTGGATGGCTTTATTGCTAATCCCGGAAAGTTGGATAAAGTAAGAGTGAGAACTGACTTGATCGAACTAATTATGACCGAAGCCCAAGGGCTTTATGAGACAATGGCTCAAAAGGCCAAAGAAGCAGGTTTAGATTGGCAGGAAGTGGAAAAGGGTCTTTTATTAAGAGCTATGGATACCCTGTGGATGGATCATCTTGAAACCATGGATTATATGCGCCGAGGTATAGGGCTTAGAGGTTATGGACAAAGAGATCCTTTAGTTGAGTACAAAAAAGAAGCTTATCAGTTATATAACCAACTTAATGACAGTATCCAAAAAGAAGTTGTTTATTCAGTCTTTAAGATAGCGGCTGCTCAAGAAATGATAGCTCCTTCAATTAATCTTTCTAGAGTTTCAATGTCCGCACCAGCGAAAACCATGGATAACGATAGTTCATCAAGCTCAGTAACGGTTTACACAGACAGAAAAGCTAAAGATGACGAAGGTAATAAAATAGGTAGAAATGATCTTTGTCCTTGCGGTAGCGGTAAAAAGTATAAGAAGTGTCATGGAGCCTAAAAATATGGAAACAGATATTAAACAATTAATTCAAGAGGTGCTAGAGAAAGGATATTTAATGAGCTTGGCGATTGTGGATACAGGCGGAGTTTGGGTAGCTGATGTTGTTTATATTCATGACGATGAATTAAATATATACTGGATGTCAGATCCGGATAGCCGTCATTCACTAGCAATTTTAGGTAATAACCGAGTTGCTGCAACAATAACAGCTAATAGCCAAGGTGAAGATAACCTAGGGATTCAATTTGACGGAGTGGCCGAAAAGCTAGACGGCGATAGACATGATTTAGCAATTAAACACTTTGCCAAAAGAAAGAAGCCCGAGCCAAGTAGTGATGAAGATATTCTCCAAGGTGACTCTTGGTATATGTTAAAACCAAAAAATATTGATTTGATCTATGAAAAACTCTATGGATTTAAGAAACAAAAATTTGAGCTATAATTTATTGCAAGTTGGGGTAAAGATTTTACTTAAAAACGAAGAGGGGAAATACCTCAAATTATAAAAAATATCTCTTGATAGCACCACCTTAAAGAGGTATAATAACTCTATGCGAGAAATAGAAATTAAATTAAAGGTTAAAGATCCGGCTTTGCTTAGACAACGTCTTGAAGCTATGGGTTGTGTTTTTTCTGAGCCAATTTCTCAAGAAGATGTTATTTATTCACTAAACGGTAATACCAATCCTTGGGCCAGCTCAAAGGAGGGGGATACGGTTATAAGAATCAGAAAACAAAACGGTGTATTTATGCTGACCCTTAAAAAACAAATTACCAGTGAATTAGATAATCTGGAATATGAAACCAAGATAGAGAAACCAGAAGAAATGCATAATATCTTACTTTCGTTAAGCGCTATACCAGTAGTGGAAGTTAAAAAGATTCGCTATAAGGCCAAATTAGAAGAATATGAGGTATGTCTTGATAATGTTGAAACTCTTGGAGATTATGTGGAATTTGAAGCTTTAATTAATGACGGTGATGATCCAGTTGGTATTGAAGAAAAACTTTTTTCCTTAGCAACTTCTTTAGGACTTACCGCAGAAGACAGAGAAACAAGGAGTTATGACACTATTATTTTTCAGAATAAAAATAATTAATTTATGATTATCATTGTTGTCGGACAACCATCTTCTGGTAAAGATACTGTTTCTTATAAAATAGTTGAATACGGTTTTTCTCATGTTTCCAGCGGAGATATTATTCGCCGAGATATGAAGATTAAAGGCTTGTCTCTTGATCGAGAAAGCATGTATCATTTTGTTTTAAAAAAGCGCTCTAAAGAAGGCGCTTTTTATCCGGCTAATGAGATTGCCGAACAATTAAAGGAGGGAGATAATATTGTTATCTCTGGTTTTCGTAATTTATCTGAAGTTGATTACCTTAAAAAACGTTTTCCTAAAGAAGTTAAAGTAATTGCCTTAACCGTACCTTTAGAAATTCGCTTTCAAAGAGCCAAAGATCGAAATAGGGCAGGGGATGATATTTCTTTAGAAAAATTTAAGGAACAAGAAGACAGAGAAAGGACTAAAACCGAAGCGCATAATCTAGATGAGGTAATTGCCTCAGCGGATCATTTAATTGAAAATTCAGGTAGTTTAGAAGATCTTTATGAAAAAATTGAATCGGTGATGGCTATTATCCTTAAAGCAAGATAAAAGACACGAGGTAAAAAATGTTAGGTAAAATGTAGAATAAAAACAAGAGAAAAAGGTAAAAAAATATAGATAAAAAACTAAAAAACAAGAAAAAAATAAGAAAATATAGAGAAAAAAACAAAAAGAGCCCATTTAGGGCTCTTTTATGCTATATCTTTAATTATATCATACTTATATAAAAAAGTCAATAGGTATGTTTAGGGGGTTTTGTCCACAAGTAAGGCTTGATTTTTAAAGTTTTTTAAGTTAGTATTTATTTACACACAATCTTAATTACAGTTTTTAAGTTTATTTTTTTATGTCTTTTTTAAGAAATGTTTTTTCTTTGTCCGGCCGACGAAAGGTTTGGTGGACTTTAGTTTTAGTAATTGTTTTAACTGTTTGGGCCTCTTTAATAGTAGTTGGAGATCGCTATAATGCCACTGTGGCACAATATAATCTTCCTTTACCACAGGTTAAGGAAAGACCTTTTAGATTGGGCTTGGATCTTTTAGGTGGCTCACAGTTAACTTATGATGCAGATACTTCGGCGGTACCGGCCGGTGAAGAAGCTATGGCCGTTGAGGGAGCCAGGGATGTTATTGAACGAAGAGTTAACGCTTTCGGTGTTAGTGAGCCAATAGTACAGGTTAACCGAGCTGGTGAAGATAATTACAGAATAATTATTGAGTTAGCCGGTATTACCGATATTGGAGAAGCTATTAAGCAAATTGGTGAAACCCCTCTTTTGGAATTTAAGGAAGCTAATGATGAATTACGTGAGTTAAGCGAAGAAGAAAAAAAGACAATGGAAGAGAATAACACTCAGGCCCAAACCAGAGCAGAAGATATTTTGGGTATGTTGGGAGCTGGCCAAGACTTTGGTGATTTAGCTCGTAGCTTTAGTGATGATGAATTTACCAAAGAAGATGGCGGTTATGTCGGTTGGGTTTCCAAATTAGATAATCCGGAAATAGCTAGTTTGGTGGAAAGCCTTGAGCCAGGACAGTTTACTCCTCAATTAGCTCGTACTTCTTTTGGTTTTGAGATTTTAAAACTTAATAATAAAAACATTCGTGAGGTTAATGTGGCGCAAATTTTAGTTTGTTACCAAGATAACGAGGATTGTGAGAGCGAATTAAATCGTGATCAAGCCTATGAACTGGTTAAAGAAATAAAAGACAAGGCAACTCCTGAAAATTTTAATTCTCTTTTGGATGAGTATCATGACCGTCTTTCACCCAAAAGCGGTGAACTTGGTTGGGTAAAAAGAGAGGTTCAGGGAGAGGTTTTTGATGAAGTGGCTTTTAACCAAGAGATTGGTACAGTTTCCTTTATTGCTGAAAGCAAATTTGGTTTTCATTTGCTTCACAAAAAAGACGAAAATCCGGAATATGATCTAAGCCATATTTTAATTACCACTACTTCAGAAGAAGATATAATTGGGCCACAAAGTGAATGGAAGAATACCGAGTTAACCGGGAAGAACCTACGTCGCGCTTCGGTACAACTTGATCCCAATAACGGACTACCAACCGTTAATCTTGAGTTTGATAATGATGGAGCTAAGTTTTTTGAACAAATTACCGAAAGAAATGTCGGTCGTCCGGTAGGTATTTTCTTAGATGGTTTACCGATTAGTACTCCAAACGTTAATGAAAAAATTACTGGTGGACAGGCTGTTATCCAGGGTAACTTTACCATGGTTGAGGCTAGGGAATTAGTTAAACGTCTTAACTCAGGAGCTTTGCCTTTGCCGATTACTTTGGTTAGCCAACAAACAGTTGGAGCTAGTTTAGGACAAGAATCAGTAGAGATGAGCTTACAGGCAGCTATGATCGGTCTTATCTTGGTAATGATCTTTATGGTTATCTTCTATCGTTTCTTGGGAGTTGTATCTGTTTTTTCCTTGGTTATTTACGGACTTTTAACTTTAGCGGTCTTTAAGCTTTGGCCGGTTACTTTAACCCTTTCCGGTATTGCTGGGTTTATCTTGTCTATTGGTATGGCAGTGGATGCCAATATCTTAATCTTTGAACGCTTAAAAGAAGAGCTTAAGGCCGGTAAATCTTTTTCTTCGGCTATCCAGGAAGGTTTTAATAGAGCTTGGCCATCTATTAGGGACAGTAACTTTACCACTATCTTAGTTTGCTTTGTATTAATCCAGTTTACCACCAGCTCAATTAAAGGTTTTGCCATTACTTTGCTAATTGGTGTGCTTTTATCCATGTTTAGCGCTATTACTGTTACCAGGACTTTTCTCAGATTGTTTAAGGAAGGTTGGATGGAAAAGCATCCCAAACTTGTTGGTTATAAACGACCGACTGGGGAAAATCTTTAATCTTTATTTAATTGAAAATTATTTTTCTTAATATGACATATAATATTATCGGCAAAAGTAAACTCTGGCTAACCATCTCTTCTATTTTGGTTATTGCTTCAGTGGCCGCTTTGGGTGTATTTGGACTTAAACTTGGTATTGATTTTACGGGTGGTAGTCTTTTAGAGGTTCGCTTTTTCTCGGAAAGACCCTCAGTCTCTACTATTGAAGAAAGGCTAAGTCCTTTATCTCTTAACAGTTTAACCGTTCAGCCGGTTGGAGAAAACGATGTAATGATGCGTTTTCAGGAAATTGATCAAGAAACCAGAGAAGAAACTATAGGTTTGTTAAATGAGTTTTCTCCAGTAGAGGGAGAGCCAGCTTTAGAAGAGTTGCGTTTTGAAGCGGTTGGACCGACGGTTGGACAAGAGTTAAGGAAGAAATCAATTTACGCGACTATTTTAGTGATCTTGGCTATTAGTTTATACATTGCTTGGGCTTTTAGAAGAGTTTCTAGGCCAATAGCTTCTTGGAAATACGGTGCTGTAACTTTAGTTTCTCTTTTTCATGATGTTGTAATTTTACTTGGTGTTTTTGCTGTACTTGGACATTTTTACGGAGCTGAAATTAACGTTGCCTTCTTAGCAGCAGCTTTAACGGTACTTGGGTACAGTGTACATGACAGTATTGTGGTTTTTGATCGTATTAGAGAAAACCTACCAAGATCTAATGATAGTTATCGCAAAACAGTTAATGACAGCATTAACCAAAGTATAGTTCGTTCAATTAATACCTCAGTAACCGTTATGGTGGTACTATTATCAATTATCATAATGGGTGGATCATCAATTTATTATTTCTCAATAGCTTTGTTTGTTGGAATATTATTTGGAACATATAGTTCTATCTTCTTAGCCGCCCCATTATTGGTTCTTTGGAGTGAAAGAGCAGAAAAGAATAGGGGATAGATAATATATAAAAAACTTTGTTCAAATAAACCCGTCAAGCACTTGGCGGGTTTATTGTATTGATTTTATTGGTTAAAAATGTGTCTTTCTTTTATTTTTATTGTCCTATTAATTTTTTGACAAACTCTCCTTTTTCAGTTAGACTAAAGCTATTATGTATCTATTTAAAATAGCTTTATTTTATGCGCCAATCACAACTTTTTACCAAAACTCTTAAAAATGACCCTAAGGATGAGGAGAGTTTAAACGCCAGACTGCTTTTACGCGGTGGCTTTGTTAACAAGCTTTCGGCCGGTATTTATTCTTTTCTACCTCTGGGGCTGCGGGTGCAGAATAAGATTATTGGGATTATTCGAGAAGAGATGAACGCCATTGGTGGACAGGAGGTTTTAATGCCTGCCTTAATCCCTGCCGATTTTTGGAAAAAAACTAATCGTTGGGATACGATAGATGTTTTATTTCGTTTTAAAACTGAAGATGAAAGAGAGTATGGACTAGGTGCTTCTCATGAAGAAGTGGTAACTCCTTTAATTAAAGAATATGCTCCGTCTTACAAAGACTTGCCTTTAATTGTTTACCAATTCCAAACTAAGTTTAGAAACGAACTTAGACCTAAAGCCGGACTTTTACGTGGTCGTGAGTTTATGATGAAAGATCTTTATTCTTTTCATACCGACCAAAAAGATCTTGATGCTTTTTATGAAAAAGCGGCTATTGCCTACCGATCTATTTATACTAGAATGGGCTTAGGGGATATTACTTACTTAACTTATGCTTCTGGTGGAGACTTTGCTCGTTATTCGCATGAGTTTCAAACCATTACGCCTTCTGGTGAAGATTTAATCTATCTTTGTGAAAAATGCAAGATGGCGGTTAATGAAGAGCTTATTGCCGAGCAGCCTACTTGTCCGCAATGTTCTTCGGTTGATCTTAAAACCGTTAAGTCTATTGAGGTGGGTAATATCTTTAAGCTGGGGGAGCGTTTTAGCAAGGCTTTTGATTATTACCACACAGATCGCCAAGGTAATAAACAACCGGTTTTAATGGGCTGTTACGGGATAGGTGTATCACGTTTAATCGGGGCAGTAACCGAGGCCAAGGGTAGCGAAACTAGTATTTTATGGCCTGAGGAGATCGCTCCTTACAAGGTGCATCTTATTTTAATGTCCGGTGATGAAGAGGCTGAAAAACAGGCCGAAGAATTATATGAAAAACTAAAGAAGCTTGGTGTGGAGGTTTTATATGACAACCGAGTTGAAGTTTCAGCTGGACAAAAGTTTGCGGAATCAGACTTAATCGGTTGCCCTTATCGTTTATTACTTAGCGCCAAATCTTTAGCTGCTGGCGGAGTGGAAGTTCTAAAGCGATCTAATAACGAAACTTCCTTTTTGTCTTCAGATAAAGTTTTGTCCCTTTTTTCTTAAAGTCTTTTTTCGTATTTTTTCTTAAGAATATAATAATATAATAATACTGGAATATTTTTCTCACCACCATGTTAAACTCATTTTTTAAAAAATTCAATCAAGACCTAGGTATAGACCTTGGAACCGCCTATACTTTAGTTTACACTCCTGAAAAAGGTATTGTTATTAATGAGCCTTCTATTGTGGCGGTTAATATGCGGACAGAAGAAATATTAGCGGTTGGGCTTGAAGCTAAGCGTATGCTTGGTAAAGCACCGGCTCATATCCAGGTAATTAAGCCTTTAGTGGATGGTGTTGTCTCAGACTTTGAGGTAACCGAAAAGATGCTTAAATATTTTATTGATAAAGCTCATACCGAGAATTTTATTTTTATGCCGAGACCCAGAGTGGTGATTGGCATACCTTTGGATATTACTGAGGTGGAAAAAAAGGCCGTAGAAGACGCGGCTAAATCAGCGGGCGCCAGACAAGTCTTTTTAGTGGAAGAGTCTATGGCGGCTGCCATTGGTGCTCGTTTGCCGGTAACTGAAGCTACAGCCACTATGGTAGTGGATATCGGAGGCGGTACCACTGAAATTGCCGTTATTTCTTTAGGAGGTGCCGTTAACTGGAAGAATTTGCGAATTGCTGGTAACTTTTTAAATCAAGAAATCATTCAATACATTCGTGAGGAATTTAATGTTTTAATTGGGGAACAATTGGCTGAGGAAATTAAGATTAAGATAGGTTCAGCCTCGGTTTTACCTGAAGAAATGGAAATGTTGGTTCGTGGACGTGACCTAATGAACGGCTTACCCAAAGAGATTAAAGTAACGGATAGGCATATTCGCGAAGCTTTATCTAGAACTGTTCATCAGATAATAGACAATATTAAATTAATCCTTGAAACCACTCCACCAGAATTGGTTTCCGATATTTACGAGCATGGCATTGTTTTAACCGGTGGTGGAGCTTTACTGCGAGGCTTGGATAAAGAAATTTCTTCAGCTACAAAAATACCGGTTCGGGTAGCTGATGATCCTTTAACTTGTGTAGCTCGTGGTACTGGTATTTTGTTGTCTGATCAGGTGCTACTGGAAAAGGTAGTAGCACCCGGCACTAAAGAACTTTAATTTTTCTTATGGTTTCTTCCAGACTGATAAAAACGGCGATGGTCGTTATTGTCGTTATTTTACTTTTGTCTCTTTTTAGGGGTTTGGGTTGGCTTAGACCAGCGGAAAATTTACTAACTTCTTTTTTCTCTCCGGTAGGCTCTTTCTTGCATGGTACAGGACTTTGGGTGGGGGGCTTAATTAAGCACGACGAAGATTTTGATGTTGTTTTAAATGAAAAAAACCAATTAAAAGAGGAAAGAGATTCATTATTGTCTGAAGTTGCCCGTTTAAAAGAGATGGAAAGAGAAAATGAAGTTTTACGCACTTATCTGTCTTTTGTGCGTTCAAGTGGTCTCGAGTATCGTTTGGCTGGGGTAGTGGCCCAAGGTAATGCTGGAGATAATTGGCGTAATCGGGAGTCTATTACAATTAATAGGGGAACAAGGGATGGTTTATCTGCCGGGCTACCGGTTTTAACCTCAGAAGGAGTTTTATTGGGAAAAATTATTGAGGCTGAAGATAATCTATCTCGGGCTTGTCTTTTGGTTAGCCCTTCTTGTCGCTTAGCTGTTACAGTTTCTGGGCTTAATGAAACCTTAGGTATAGCCCAGGGTGATTTAGGCTTAACGGTTCAAATAGACTTAATTCCTCAAAATAAAAGCTTAAATGAAGGGGATATTATAGTTACCTCAGGCTTGGAACAAGATATGCCGGCAGGTTTGGTGGTTGGTAAGATAGATAGAGTAATTAAGCAACAAAATGAGCTTTGGCAAAAAGCCATTGTAACCCCAGCGGCTGACTTTGATAACTTAAGGGTTGTTATGGTGGCGCTTTAATTTTAAAAAGAATCTGAAGAAGTTTAAGTAAAGATATTTCTTATGAGAAAAATTTTCCATTTTTTTATCTATGCTCTTTTAGCGATCTTGGTGGTCTTAATTGACCTGTCTTTTTTACAGGCTTTGCCTTGGGAAATTTATCGTCTTCAGTTAACGGTGATTGTTTTGGTTTTTTTGCGACTTTTTGCGGACGAAAAAATCTGGCTTTGGTGGTTAGCAGGAGCTGGTTATCTATTAGAAATTTTTTCTTTTATGACTTTTGGTTTACATATTTTAGCTTTATCTTTAGCGGCGCTGGCTGCCCATTACCTCCTTCTTCGTTGGGTAACTAATCGTTCTGTTTATGCGGCGGCTTTGGCAGTAGTGGTAGCGGTTTTATTTTATGATGGAGTTTTTTGGCTTTATGATTATTTTTTCTCAGCTAGTAATGACCCAGTGGTTTTTGAAACCTCCTTTATGGCTCAACTAAGAGCTTTATGCTACAATGGGTTACTTGGCGCAATAATCTTTTACTTAATTAACCTTTTAACCAAGCGTTTTTCTCCGGTATTTTTAAGGAAGTTTACCTAGTAATTTATCTTAAAACACTTAGTTTATGAAGCTAAATAATAAGTCTAACCACGACAAAGAAGCAGATCCTTTTATTATTAGAGAAGGAAGTTTTAAGGAGGGTAATTTTCACGGCAAGTTTCGTCGGGAATGGGTTGAGGCGACTTTTAGTCCAGGAGAACACGGAGAAGATTTGGTTACCAGGTCGGTAGGTGGAGCCTTTATGGGTTTTGTAAAGATAGCCCTTTTTTTAGTAGCTTTTATCTTACTAAGTCGTTTAGGTTGGTTACAAATAGTTAAAGGAGAGTATTACAAAACAATGGCAGATGGTAATCGTATAAGGTTAGATAGGTTAGAGGCAACTAGAGGTATAATTTATGATAGAAATAATTTACCTTTAGTTCATAACGTAGCTAATTTTTTAATCTATTCAATTCCTTCTGATTTACCTAAAGAAGAGTTAGCTAGAGAAAAAGTCTTTAAAAGACTTGAAGAGCTTTTAGATAAAGATATTGCTGTAATTAGAGAAGAAATAGATAGCTTAACGCCAGCGGATTATGAGTATTACCAACCCATCTTTATTGCCGACAATATACCTTATGAGAAAGCTTTAGCGATTTATCTTGAATCTTTTTCCACTCCAGGTATAACCGTTGAGAGTAAGCATCGTCGGCAGTATGAATTATCTTCTTTGTCTTTATCTCATGTTTTAGGTTATACGGGCACGGTTAGTCGTTCAGAATTTGAGGCTAATCGTTTAGAATATAGCCGTATTGATTCTATCGGCAAAAGCGGGGTGGAAAAAAGTTGGGAAAAGTCTTTACGCGGACAACATGGTAGTAAACAAATTGAAGTGGATGCCCTGGGAAAAGAAAAGCAGGTAATTAGTAGCCTTACTCCCATACCTGGGCAAAGTTTAATTCTCTCGATAGATAGTGAAGCCCAAAAAAAGCTAGAGGAAATATTATTTACCCAACTTTCTTCCATGAGGTTAACCAAGGGAGTAGCCATAGCTTTGGATCCGAGAAACGGTGAGGTAATTGCTTTAGTAAGCCTACCTTCTTATGACAATAATCTTTTTGCTGGTGGTATTGGCGTGACGGATTATAAGGCTTTAATTGAATCTCCAGATAAGCCATTATTTAATAGGGCTGTACAGGGAGAATATCCTTCAGGTTCAACCGTTAAGCCCGTAGTGGCTGCTGCGGCCCTGCAGGAGGGTATTATAACGGCCAACACTTCGTTTTTAAGTACAGGGGGGCTAAGAATAGGTCAGTGGTCTTTTCCAGACTGGAAAGCCGGGGGGCACGGACAAACTAATGTCACCAAAGCCATTGCTGAGTCGGTTAATACTTTTTTCTATCATATCGGAGGAGGCTATGACGGTTTTAATGGTTTAGGTATAGATAAATTAGTACAATGGTTTTTAAAGTTTAATCTTGGTAAACCTCTTGGGCTTGATCTACCGGGAGAAGCTATTGGTTTTGTTCCAACTAAAGAATGGAAAGAATTTGTTCAAGGAGAAAGATGGTATATTGGAGACACTTATCATATTTCCATTGGGCAAGGTAACTTAATTACTACACCTATGCAAGTAGCGGCTTGGACAGCTTTTTTTGCTAATGGTGGGAAGATATATCAACCAAGAATGGTTAAATCTTTAATTAAACCAAACGGAGAGGTTGAAGAGATACCAAGTAAGGTTTTAGTGGAGAATATAGTGGATAGCCAACATGTTGAAACCGTTAAAAGGGGATTAAGACAAACCGCAGTTTCAGGTAGTGCCGCCAGTCTTTCCACCCTACCAGTTGAAGCCGCCGGAAAAACCGGTACAGCTCAATGGTCATCTAAAAAGGCTCCACATGCTTGGTTTACCGGCTTTGCACCATATAACAATCCAGAATTAGTTATTACCATCCTAATAGAAGAAGGAGAAGAAGGCAGTAGAGTAGCCACACCAGTAGCCAGGGAGTTTTTAAGGTGGTATTTTGGGGGTAGGGAAGAGATTAATGAAGAAGAAGTAATTGATACAGAAGAAGAAATTAACGAAGATCAAGATATAGAAGAGGAACAAATTGAAAATTAGGTTTATGAACATAAAAGATAAAATAAGATAAGATAGGATAAAATAAATAATTGGTTATTGAAATATGTCATTTATAAACACCTCAACAAGCTGAGGTGTTTATGATTTATTTAAGTAATTATTTTTAATTAAAAAAGTCAGGAATAATTTCCTGACTTTAACTTTTAATTTATTATTGGATTCTGTGGGACTCATATTCAATCGAGTCTTCTTCCCAATAGTACATATTAATCAGCATTGGATTAATTGGCTGAAAAATATAGGGTTTTAATTTCTTTCCTCCGGCAATAAAGACCGAATTACTATGTGGATCATAAGTAGCATCCAATTCCTGATAAGAACCATTTTTTATTATTTCTATGGTTCCTCTGTCAGTATCGTAGCGCCATATTAATTCAATGTCTCTTACTACTCCAACTCCGTTATACGGTTTGGCACTACTTCTTGGAGGAGTGTCCATCCATTTAAATGGGGTTTTAATAGCATCGAGCCAGAGAGCTTGATCGAAGTAGTTAAAGTGAAATGTAACTTTATTTTGATCTGTGAGGTGACTCTGCCATCCTTTTATTTGTGCAATGGGTGGCAAGGTTGAGCCAATTGAATTATTAGAAAAATAAAACATAGCTGGTGCATAGTATCCGCCATCGCCAATACCCATAGCGATATACATGTAGTCCAGTTCAAGTTTTGTCTCTGTACTTGTAACAGAGTTATCGCAACCTGCTGCGGTGATGATGCCCACTACAAATAGAAGAAGATAAGAAAATAAGTTTTTTGTTTTTTTCATGTTTCGTTTGGTTTTTAAAGAAATGTCTTTATTATATATATGTTATATTATTTTGTCAAGTGTTTTATCCACAGATCTAAATTGTTTTCTAGATTAATATAATAAAATAATATAAAATAGTTAATCTTTAGCACTCTTGACATGAGAGTGCTAATTTTGATAAAATGACAGTGTTGTTAATTTATTATTTATATGGAAGAAAGAAAAAGGCTAATTTTAGACATAATTATTAAAGATTATATAGCTACCGGTTGCCCGGTTGCTTCAAGCCAGATTGTTGATAAGTATAAGCTACCTTTTAGCTCAGCCACTGTTCGTAACGAAATGGCGGAACTTGAGGAGCTTGGCTTAATTGTCCAACCCCATACTTCAGCTGGTCGTATCCCTACTGAAAGAGCATATAACCTTTATCTAGAGGGATTATCTCCTACCGAGATGGACAAGAAAGAAAAACAACTTTTAGCTGAGGCTGGCACAGACGAAGAAGGTTGTAAACAAACCGCCAAGGTCTTGGCTAAACTTTCCGGTTTAGCCGTAGTTTGGGCGCTCCATCGTCGTTATGTCTATTACACGGGTCTAGCTAATCTTTTTCAGCAACCTGAGTTTTCCCGCCATGATTTGGTTTATGATATTTCTGAAACCATTGATCACTTAGATGAGATAGTATCCGATGTTTTTGATGAAATAGATTTTTCTCCTTTAGTTAAAGTCGGACAAGCTAGTCCTTTTGGACCTTTTTCAGGTACAGTAATATTCAGGTATAAACAAAAAAAAGATCATGCGGGACTGGTGGCTTTAATTGGCCCTATGAGAATGGATTATGAAAAAAACTTGGGTAGACTTAACTTTTTGCACCAGTTATTAAATAATTAAAATAATTAAAATTAAAATCATATGACAACAGATAACCAAGAACAAGAAGATTTAATTGAAGAGGCTGAAGGCCTTGGCGATCTTGAAGATCTTCAGGATAATTCTTCGGCAGGTGAAGAAGACTCCAAAAAAAGCTCAGGAGAAAACTCAGAAGAAGGCTCAACCGAAGAGAAGCTTCAGGAAATGGAGAGTAGGTACTTAAGAGCTTTGGCAGACTACCAAAACCTCTTAAGACAACACAGTAAAGAAAAAAGCGAGATGATTAAATATGCCAATGAAACTTTAATTTTAAGCTTATTACCTGTTTATGATAATCTCCGATTATCTATTAAACATTTTGGTGAATCTGAGGAAAACTGGTTAGCTGGTATTAGACACATTACCCAACAGTTTAAGTCCTCTTTAGAAGAAGCTGGAGTTAAGGAGGTGGAAACAGGCAACTTGCCTTTTGATCCTTTAGTCATGGAGGCGGTGGAAACCAGAGAGTCTTTAGATCAAGACCAAGATAATTTAGTAGCTGAAGAATTAAAGCCCGGTTATCTACTTGGTGAAAAAGTTATTATACCAGCCAGAGTAGCGGTTTATGCTTTTAAGAAAGACCAGGGAACACCTGAAGAAGTTATTGAGCAGGTGGAAAGTGATGACGGTTAGTAATTAGGGTTGTTTCTGAATAATTTCTTATTTTATTTAAGTTAATTTAATTATTAATAATTATTATTAAAGTTCGTTCGGGTCTTATACAAGATAGCCGTAACGAACAAGAAAGGAGAAAAAAATATGACAGCACTTATTCGTTGGACACCTCTCCTTGAGCCTTTTGAGGAGATGGACAAGATGTTTGATTCAATGACCCCGGCTTTGCGGGGTGCGCATAATTTTATGCCAGCCATTGATATGTATGAAGACAAAAACAACGTTATTGTGGAAACCGAATTGGCCGGTATTGATCCAGACAAGGTGGATATTTCCATTGAAAACGATGTTTTGTCCATTAAAGGCGAGAGTGAGAAAAAAAGCGAGGTAGAGGAAAAGAATTATTACCGCAAAGAAATTCGTCGCGGTAGTTTCTATCGTTCAGTGCCTTTGCCGGCCCATGTTATGGGTGACGAGGCTTCAGCGGTTACCGAAGCTGGTGTGTTAAAGATCACTATCCCCAAGGCACCAGAGAGTAAGCCGAAAAAGATAACAATTAAAACTAGCAAATAATTATTTATTTAATCATTAAAAAATATGGGAAAAATTCTAGGTATTGACTTGGGTACCACTAACTCGGCGATGGCCGTTATGGAAGGTGGACAACCCAAAATTATTGAAAATATCGAAGGTAATCGTACGACACCTTCCATTGTAGCCATTTCTAAAAATGGCGAGAGATTGGTTGGATTAACCGCTAAAAGACAAGCCGTAACTAACCCGGAAAATACGGTGTTTGCGGTTAAGCGTTTAATTGGACGTCGTTTTGAAGACGAGGAAGTACAACGCGATTTAAGTACTGTGCCATATAAGATAATTCAATCTGGAGAAGGAGTTAAAGTTAAGTTACAAGACAAAGAGCATAGTCCGCAGGAAATTTCTGCTATGATATTAGCTAAACTAAAGGCTGATGCTGAAGCTAAATTAGGAGAAAAGATCACTGAAGCTGTTATTACGGTTCCGGCTTATTTTGATGACTCACAACGTCAAGCCACTAAAGATGCCGGACAAATTGCCGGTCTTGAAGTTAAACGTATCATTAATGAACCAACCGCTGCCGCTCTGGCGTATGGTTTTGATAAAAAAGCCGGACAAAAAATCGCCGTCTATGATTTGGGCGGTGGAACTTTTGATGTTTCTGTTTTAGAGATTTCTGAAGACACGGTAGAGGTTAAAGCCACTAACGGTAATACCCACTTAGGTGGTGAGGATTTTGATCAAAGAATTATTAAGTGGATCATTGAAGAATTTAAAAAAGAGCAGGGTATAGATTTGTCTAACGATAGTCTGGCCTTACAACGTATTAAAGAAGCTGCGGAAAAAGCTAAGATAGAGCTTTCTACTACTTCAGAAACCGAAATTAACCAACCCTTTATTACCACCGATGCTAGTGGACCAAGACATTTGGTTATGAAAATGAAGCGTTCCGAGTTGGAAGCTTTAGTAAATGACTTAGTGGAAAAAACCATTGAGCCTTGTCAAAAGGCTTTAGCAGACGCCGGCTTAAGTATTTCAGATATCCAAGAAGTTATTTTAGTGGGTGGTATGACCCGTATGCCTTTGGTTAAAGAAAAAGTTAAGCAATTTTTCGGTAAAGAACCAAACCTAACGGTTAACCCAGATGAAGTAGTGGCTCTAGGTGCCGCTGTACAAGCCGGAGTTCTCCAAGGAGATGTTAGAGATGTTTTACTTTTAGATGTAACCCCGCTCTCTCTTGGTATTGAAACCATGGGCGGAGTAGCTACTCCGTTAATTGAACGAAACACCACTATCCCAACCTCAAAATCTCAAACCTTTTCTACTGCCGCAGATAGCCAAACCAGTGTAGAAATTCATGTTGTTCAAGGAGATAGACCAATGGCTTCAGATAATAAGAGTTTGGGTAGATTTATCTTAGACGGTATTCCACCGGCACCACGTGGCATACCACAAATTGAAGTTTCTTTTGATATTGACGCTAATGGTATCTTAAACGTTAAAGCTTCAGATAAAGCCACCGGTAAAGCCCAGCATATTACCATTACCGCTTCTTCTGGACTTGCTAAGGAAGAGATAGAAAAGATGCGCCAAGAAGCAGAAGCTCATGCAGAAGAAGACAAGAAAAAGAAAGAACAAGCTGAGGTTAAGAATCAGGCGGAGGCGGTAATCTTCCAGACAGATAAGCTTTTAAGCGAATCAGGAGATAAGATGAAAGCTGAAGATAAAACCGAGCTTGAGGAAAAACTAAAGGCCCTTAAAGAAACCAAAGATACAGATCAATACGATAATATTAAAAAAGCCATGGAAGAGCTAAATACCACGGCTCAGCGTATTGGGGCAAGTATGTATCAAGCACAGCCAGGACAACAAGCTGAACAAGGTTCTGGGCAAGGAGATAATTCACAACCAACTAGTGAAGAAACCAAAGAAGCGGGTCAGGAAGCAGGTAATGAACAAAGTAATAATTCAGACACTGAGCCAACCGAGGGTGAGTTTGAAGAGAAAAAAGATAACTAATTTTAAAGACAGTTAATTTAAAAGAAAGTTAAAAAGTTAATTTAAAAAAATAATTAATTCATTGGCTTAGGCCTTAATTTAATAATATGTCAGAAAATAATCAAAAACCCCAAGAGATTAAGATTAATGACTCTATCCAAGGAGGAGAGTACGCTAACATTGCTTGGATTAATCATAATGAAGAAGAGTTTCAACTTATCTTTGGCAGTGTAGCGGGTCCTTCGGGGCGAACTGTTGCTAAGGTAATAACTACTCCAGGTCACTTTAAGCGCATGATTGCCGCTATGACAGATAACCTTAAAAAATATGAAAGTACTTTTGGGGATATTAAACAGGCAGTAGCGCAAATGCCAGAAAAAGAAATAGGTTTTAAGGATTAGAAAAGAAAGTTTAAGTAGCTATAAGTAGTGTCAATAATAAAGACATAAGATAATAGATAATTATAAAACCATGGCTAAAGATTATTACG
This sequence comes from Patescibacteria group bacterium, assembly GCA_030583705.1. Taxonomy (NCBI): domain Bacteria; species Patescibacteria group bacterium. The sequence goes on from CP129471.1 coordinate 403,610, forward strand.
CCGTTTTAGGTGTTGCCCGCAATGCTTCAGAAGAAGATGTTAAGAAGGCTTTTCGTAAAAAAGCCCATGAACATCATCCAGACAAAGCTGGTGGCGATGAGGCTAAATTTAAAGAAATTAACGAAGCTTACCAGGTACTCTCTAATAAAGAGCGCCGGGCTCGTTATGATCAATTCGGCTCAGGCTTTGAAAACGGCCAAGCCGGAGCGGGGCAGGCTGGTCATGGTTTTGGCGGTTTTAACCAAGGTGGTTTTAATATTAATATGGACGACTTTGGAGATATCTTTGGAGATATCTTCGGTTTTGGTGGAGGTAGAAGTTCAGGCTCAGCAAAAGCGGGGTCACAAAGAGGCAATGATCTTCAACTTAGAATAGAGATAGAATTCATGGAAGCGGTTTTTGGTACCGAAAAGACTATTAAAGTTAATAAAGGGGTTGTTTGTAAATCATGCAGTGGTAGCGGGGCAGAGCCTGGTTCAAAAATTGAAACTTGTCCGCAGTGTCATGGACAAGGCAGGGTAACCCAAATGCAAAGAACAATTCTTGGGCATATTCAGATGCAGACTGTTTGTCCTAGTTGTCGCGGAGAAGGTAAAAAAATAACTAATCCTTGTTCAACTTGTCGTGGTACTGGGGTAAGCCGAGAAGCGGTAGAGTTAAAGGTTAAAATTCCAGCTGGTATAGATAACGGGGAAACCATTCGTTTAAGTGGAGAAGGGGAAGCTGGAGCTAAGAATGGAGACGCTGGAGATCTTTATCTTCATATAACAGTTAAGTCGGATAGTCGTTTTAAAAGAGAAGGAGAAACTATTCTTTCTAATTTGGAAATAACTTTTCCGGAAGCGGCACTGGGAACAACTAAAGATATTTTAACTGTGGACGGAGAAGTAAGACTTAAAATACCAGCAGGCACACAGTCTAATAAAGTTTTTGTTTTAAAAAACAAGGGTGTTCATAGTCTTAGAAGTAGAGGTAGGGGGGATCATCTAGTAACAGTAACGGTTAAAACACCCACTACTCTAACTCGCAAACAAAAGAAGCTTTTAGAGGAGTTTGAGGAGGAGTAAAGGCATTATACAATTACCTTATGAAAAAACTTCCTAAAATTCTAGTTATCTTAGGTACTACTTCTTCTGGTAAGACTAAACTAGCTGTTTCTTTAGCTCGTTTATATAACGGGGAGATTGTTGGTGCAGATTCTCGGCAGGTATATAGGGGGATGGACATTGGAACCGGTAAGGATCTGGCTGAATATGGTAGTGGTACAAACAGAGTTAAATATCACCTCATAGACATAGCTGATCCCAAAAGAGCATATAATCTTAAGCGCTACCAAAAAGATGCCTATAAGGCTATAGATAATATACTTAAAAGAAACAAATTACCTATCTTAGTTGGAGGATCTGGCCTTTATCTTCAGGCGATAGTAGATGGTTATCTTTTAAGTGAAAATAAGCCCAAAACAAGCCTTAGGAGATTATATGAGTCAATGGAGCTATCTAAGCTCCAAACTATCGTTAAAGGGCTGGATAAAGCCTTTTATGACCGTTTAAATGACTCAGATAAGAGTAATAAGAGAAGGTTGGTTCGTTATGCTGAAATCCTTAAAACCAATCTTTTAACTAAAAAAGAATTACAAAAATCTTTAAGTTCTCAATCATCTACCAAATACGATTGTTTAATAATCGGTCTGGATTGTTCTCTTGAAACAATTAGGCAAAGGATAAAGAAAAGATTAAATCAAAGATTTAAAGAAGGTATGATTGAAGAGGTAGAAAGATTACATGAACAAGGTATTAGCTGGACAAGGCTTCAGAGTTTTGGTTTAGAATATAAATATATTTCTTTATACCTCCAAGGTAAAATAAAGAAAAAAGAGATGAAAGAAAAACTAAATATAGCTATTGGGCAATTTGCTAAAAGACAAAAGTCCTGGTTTAAAAGATGGGAGAAACAGGGGAGAGAAATTTGCTGGGTTAAGAATAAGAAAAGTTTAAAAGATATTTTATCTTTTATTTCTTAGTTTTTTATTCCACCACATTCTCTTTCTTGCCTTTAATAAAGTTGTTTATATTTTCAATCGTGGTATTAGTGATCCTTTCTACTGCTTCTTGGCTATAGAAGGCGATATGCGGGGTAAAGACTACATTGTCTCTACCTACCAGCGTATGGTTTCTGGTAATAGCAGCTAGTTCAGCCGGCGTGGTGTGTTTATCTCTAACTAGTTGTTGTTCTTCAAAAAGTAGCTGTTCTTCTTCTAAAACATCAAGTCCAGCACCACTTAGATGATTAGAATCTAAGGCTTTAATTAAAGCTTCTGTTTCAATAAGGCCGCCTCTAGCGGTATTAATAATTAAAGCACCTTTTTTAATTTTTATTATATTATCTTTATTAAGTAGATGATGAGTCTTAGAATTATATGGAACATGAAGAGAAACAATATCTGATTTACTCAGAAGTTTATTTAAACTAACATATTCAAAATCTAAGGTTTCGGCCATAAATTCATTAGGATGGGGATCAAAAGCTAAGACCTTCATACCAAAACCTTTAGCTATTCTAATAACATGCAAACCTATTTTTCCAGCACCCACCACCCCAATAGTCTTACCCTGTAGATCAAAACCACGTAGTCCCTCTACGGAAAAGTCTTGCCTTAGAGTTCTTTGATATGATTTATGAACATGTCTTGAAAGAGCTAAAATAAGGGCAAAGGTATGCTCAGCTACCGTGTTTTCTCCATAACTTGGGACATTGGAGACTGTAATACCTCTTTTTTTTGTTTCATTAAGGTCTATATGATCAAAACCGGTAGAGCGGGTGGAGATCATTTTAAGTTTAGGCAAAGCTTGAATTGTCTTGGCTGTTACCGGGGAAGTAATAAAGCCGGAGATAATTTCCGCTTTTTGGTATTTTAGAGGATCAACCTTAGGTAAAGCTTCTTCAAAAAATGTCACCTTTTGACCCTTAAAGGCCGGTTTCATTAATTTCTTCTCCCAGGGTTCAGCATCAAAGATAAAGATATTCATAATATTTGGTTTATTTAAAATAAATTTTATTAAAATTAATTAAGTGTTTAACTCCTCCAGTATTTTCTTAACTTTTTGCGGGTTAGCTTTACCTTTTGTTTCGGCCATAACTTGCCCGATAAAAAACTGTAACAAAGATACTTTACCATTCTTATACTCAGAGGTTTGATCAGGGAAAGCGGCAAAAACTTTAGTTACGGTTTGTCTAAGCTGTTCTTCATCATCTAATTGCTCAAGACCTTGTTCAGCCATAATATGGGTTGGTTCTCCGCCTCCTAAAAACATCTTTTCTAAAATACTCTGGGCTGCACTGGAGTTTATCTTATCATGATAAACCAAAAGGATAAACTCAGCCATATTTTCAGCTGTTATTAAGGCGGTTTTTTCAGGGTGAATCTTTTTAAGTTTAGTATATTCGTTAAGTAACCAGTTAGCAGCTAGTTTTGGTAGCTTTTTATCATGCCTTGCCCAACTATCTCCTTGGGCTTCCACCCAAGCTCCTAATTCCGAGATAACTTTTTCATAATAATCTGAAAGCTCTTTATCTGCACAAAGTAAGATAGCTTCTTCTTCGGATAATGTATATTCTTGTCTAAACCTTTCTTCTCTAGCTTCTGGTAATTCCTTAAGTCTAAGCTTTATGTTTCTTAAAAAAGTAGGAGAGAGTTTAAACGGGGGAATATCTGGGTCCGGGAAATAACGGTAGTCTGCGGAACTTTCTTTTACTCTTTGTCCAATGGTTATATTCTTTTGGTCATTCCAACCTCTAGTTTCGGCTTTAATATGCTCATTATTTTCAAGCATCTTAGTTTGTCTGTTTATCTCAAAGTCAATGGCTTTTTCTAAAGACCTAAATGATCCTATATTTTTTACCTCAACTTTATTATTCAACTTATTATTTCCCAAAGCCATTATTTGTCCGTCCTTATATTGCCAGCCACCTTTTTTTTGTAAACTAATATTAGCCTCACAACGCATCTCGCCTTTTTCAATATCAGCAGAAGCCAGACCTAAATAACGAAGAATTTGCTGGTATCTTTGGGCAAAAGCTTTGGCAGTAGCGGCATCGGGAATAATGGGTTCAGTAACCAACTCCACTAAAGGTGTACCGGCGCGATTATAGTCTACCAAGGAATAATCCTCAAAAGGGGGATGATTAAGCTTACCAGTATCTTCCTCAAGATGTAATCTAGTAATACTTATTACCTTATCATTTACTCTTAAACGCCCACTATACGCTAAAGGGAGCTCTGATTGCGATATTTGGTAGCCTTTGGGTAGATCTGGATAGAAATATTGTTTGCGATCAAAGCGTGAAAGGCGATTAATACGACAACCTAAAGCCATGCCCAAAAGAATAGTTGATTCAATAGCCGCCATGTTGGGTGAAGGTAGAGTTCCTGGATGACCCAAACAAATAGGACAAACAACCGTATTAGCCGGTGCTTCAGAGACGTTAGGACAAGTACAAAACATCTTTGATTCGGTTTTAAGGGCAGCGTGTATCTCCAGCCCGATAATCACATCGTAGGTCATAAGTTATATAATATATGAGAATATTATAGCATGGAAATATAATAAATAGCAAAAAACAAAAAGAGAAATTAAATACCTAAAACAGGAAAGTAGAGCTTATAAAAAGTTACGGTTAAAAATAAAAAACAGCAACTTTTGGTCGCTGTTTTATTAATCTTTAAGAAATCATCTTCTCAATTTTTTTCCAAACCATTTCATGTATGTCTTCGCGACTCATTATCTGGTTATCTTTTACACATTCAATAACCGCAAAATCATCAAAGATATCGGCTATTGAGAGATAGGTCTCTTCAGCCGCTTTTATGTGCCTCTCGTCTTTCTCATGAATATCTTTGTTTTCACCTCTGTCAGTAACAAGTTTCATGCTAATTTCGGTCGGTACATGCAAAATTACATTTAAATCTGGCTTAGGAATCTGGGCTTTAGTAAATTCAAAATCATAAAGCCACTTAAGATACTGCTTTCTTTGTTCCTTATCTTCAATCTTAGATCCCTGATGAGCCATATTGGAAGCAACATAACGATCCGCTACTACAATCTTTCCCATAGATAACGCCTCAATAATTTCCTCTTTATGAGCAAAACGATCGGCAGCATAAAAGGAAGATACTACATAGGGATTTATAGCATTAGCGTCTTGCCCGAAATCTCCTCCAAGGTACATCTCAACCAGAGTGGCTGAAGAGTGTCCATAGCGGGGAAAAGTAACGGATAAGACTTCTTGACCCTCGTCTTTAAGGTGGCTAACCAATAATTCGGATTGGGTTTTTTTACCCGAGCCGTCTGTGCCGTCTATGACGATAAATACTCCTTTTTTATTTTGCATAATTGTATGGTTTTATTCTTTTGTTTTACTTTTTAAAATTATAACTTCAATTGTTTTTTCCATCTCTTTGATAAACTCTTCAAATTCACCATTGTTTTCTACGCGATAATCGGCTAAAGCGATTAAATCAGCGATCAAAAGTTCTGGCTTTTTTTGCTGATCTTTTAAAAACTCCTCGTAAGTCTTATTCTTATCATCAATATTTTCAGTTCTTGCGGTAATTCTTTCATATCTTTTTTCTTCATCACTTATAATACCGATAAGATAAAAACAAGGGAGTTTTTTAAGTTCAATAATATCCGCCGAACGCCTAATGCCTTCAATAATCACCAAATTTGCCGCATCTTCTTCAACGGTTTTTTTCATGGGGCGAGCTAAAATATCTTCTCCAAATTCTTGAGCTAATGCTAAAAAGAGATTTTGTAAGTTATTTCTGGTTTCAGGCAAGTAAAGATTTTTGGCGATAGCTCTTAAGGGATCTGAAAAAGTATGGTGTCCAGCCTGATATTTTTCTTTAAAGTGGCGAGCGACTGTGGATTTACCTGAACCCATAGCGCCCACCAAACCGATGACAATTTTTTGGTTTTTCTGTTTCTTCTCCTCCTCTTCTTTTTGTAGCTTCATAGAAATAATCTGCTTTTAGCCTTGCTCCTTAAGGGCAATATCTTGTTTACCTCTTCTAATATCCCAATTACTCGGATCAGTATCTGAATAAAGAGTTAAGTAGGGGAAATTATCCTTCAGAGATTGATGCATCTTATGAGCCACTTCCCGATAGGTGGGATGAACGGTTTTATCTGAACGAAGCTCGGTAACATAAACCATTTGCGGCAAGCTGTAAGTAGTCCGGCAAGAAACCAAAAAGCCCATGGGAATATAGTATTGCTTAATTTCTAAAGAAGCTTCAAGTTTATTAATAATATCCACTTGAGTTTCAATTAGAGTAAGAGCTTTTTCTCTTAATTCAGGGGAGAGTTCATTAAGATACCATTGGTGAAAACCGATCTCTGTAGTTAAAAGAGGCATACGGAAAACTCCATTGCGGTGTCTTTGAGCATCTCTTGAAGATCCATAGTCTAAGAGAAAATCACAAAGACAACTACCTAATTCACTTAAGAAAGTCGGTAAGTTGGTTTTTATTGGCCTTTTTACCAAAACTTCTTTGTAAGTTTCAAGGCTTATCGAATCTATTTTTGATTCACACTTAAAGACCGGACAACTTGGGTTATGGTAGTAGGTATAAAGCTCGGAGATCTTTGCCCGATAAACTTCTTGCTCAGGATAAGTCTTGTGAGAAAAACTTTCCGGATATTTCTCTTTAAGAATTTCTGTTATTTCCTCTGCAATACTTCTTACTTCCTCTAAGGGATGATGATTAAGCAGAGCCAGTTTCTCAGCAGCTTGTCTTAAGTTAGTATGCCAGCTTAACTGGGTACAAATACCGGCTGGTAGAAAAGAACGCAAGGTATCAAAAACCCTGGCTGACAAGGCTTTGTCATAAGTCTTTTCTTCTTCATCTACTTGTCTTGGATAAACTCCTCTAAGATATTCTTTTAAAGGCTCTTGAGACTTTACATAAAAGTCCATCCAATCTTTCAAGAGCTTGGAGCTTGCTTGTGTTTTAAGAGGATCTTCAAGTGGTTGTTTAGCCATGTCAATGTAGCGTGTACTGGTTTCTTGGCCAGAGTAAAGTGGCCAATCTTGAATAGCTTTAGCGGCTAAGATACTGACATTCTCAATGAAGAGGGTAATCGTACCGCAATCACCAATACTCCCGTGACCATAACCGACATAAAAACGGTTCATAAAATTACCACTACCTTTTTCCCTAACCTTTTCAAGGTGAGTGGTTACGCTATCTGAACTGCGAGAATACAAAGCTTGCAACATGGCACTATCTTGGGGATCAAGATTTTCGGCCAAAGTAACAAAACGCTTTTTGGTGTTTTCTTCCTTTGTTTCCATGATATTTGTTTTTTCTTTAATTAATGATGAGATAAATTTTTAAAAAACTAATTTATCTCAGTATATAAGCCCACTTGATTTTGTCAAGGTTGTTATGCCTTAACTTCAGAATCTTTATTAACCGAGCTACCGGTGGTAGCTGTCTGGCCTTGATATTTTCCACGATAGGGGTTTTCCGCTTTTTTGTCCATTTTACAAAAAACTAGCTGACAAATCCTTCGGCCGGCATCCAATTTAATTGGCACAGAGCTGGCATTATATAATTCTAAGGTGATACGTCCTTCAAAGCCTGGGTCAACCCAACCGGCGTTTTGAATAAAAAGACCTATTCTCCCAATAGAGCTCCTCCCTTCCACAAAGGCTGTTAGGTCGTTAGGTAAGCGTACATACTCCTCAGTGGTAGCCAAAATGAAAGAATGAGAGGGGATAACAATGCTTTTTTCTTTTATTTCTTCGTAATGAATTTCCTGATCAAGAGAGATTATACCTATTTCTTTATCTTTAATTAAAAGAAAATGATCTCCCAAATGACAATCCACTGAAGCTGGTTGAATAGATTCTTTCTTTATTGGATCAATATGAAGCTCACCGCTTTCAAGCATCTCTTTAATTGTAGTGTCTGATAAAATCATAAATAAAGTTAAAATTATTATATTTTCAGTTTATCTTTTTTAGGTGTTTAAGTCAATTGGGTTTTAATGGTATATATCTTGACAACTATTCACGACTTTGATAGTATATAAATACTAAACGTGAAACGGATATTTCGTATGTCCGTTTCTTTTATTTTTTAAGATGTTTTTCAAGTCTTATAAAATCTCTAAAATTCGAGCCGGCAAACTGTTTGATTTCTTTTATTTTTAACACTCTTCTTATAACCAAAAGACCCCTCTCTAAGAGAGGGGTCTTTTGTAGTTTAGGGTTACAGTTTAAAGGTATCCAATAACTCAACTTACAGCTGTACAATAATACCTGGTCCCATAGAAGAGCAGAGAGTGATTTTCTTAATGTAGGTACCCTTAGAACCTGAAGGTTTAGCTTTCTTAATAGCTTCCAAAAGAGTTAGGGTATTTTCTTTAAGTTGTTCTTCTTTAAAAGAAACCTTACCAACAGCGGCATGAACATTACCAGTGTCATCATTTTTAAAACTAATTTTACCTTTCTTTAATTCGCCAACCGCTTTTACCGGATCAGTAGTAACAGTTTCGTTCTTAGGGGAGGGCATTAATCCTCTGGTACCAAGAATTTTGGCAATTGGAGCTAGGCTCTTCATTAAAGAAGGTTCAGCTACAGCTACCTGGAAATCTGTTTTTTCGGTTTTCTTAATTTCAGCAATCAAATCTTCACCACCCACTAAATCCGCCCCAGCTGCTTTAACAGCCGCTTCTTTATCTGAGGAGACAAAAGCTGCTACTTTAATAGTCTTACCAGTACCATGAGGCAAGGTTACTGCCGAACGAATTTGCTGGTCACCTTTTTTAGTATCAATACTAAGGCGAACATGGAGCTCTACCGAGCTATCAAACTTAGTGGAAGAAAACTTCTTAACTAAACCAATAGCTTCTTCAAGAGAATAAGCCTTATGAGCATCGTAGTCATAAGCTTTCTTATTATCAGTCTTTCTCTCGCTCTCAGTCTTTTTTGCCTTTACAGCTTTCTTCTCGCTAGATTTGCTCTCCTTCTCGGCCTTAACCGATTTTTTTTCTTTAGTCATATTCGTGGTGCGGACGTTTTATTTAAATTAAATAAAACTCCCACAAAATTAATAATAATTATAATAAATAAACGATTAAAAAGGGAATTGTTTATTCTTCAATATCCACTCCCATTTGTCTGGCTGTGCCAGCTACAATCTTAGAAGCCGCATCAAGATCTCTGGCGTTTAAGTCAGGAAGCTTTATTTCGGCAATCTCTCTTAACTGCGCTTGGGTAATTTTACCGACTTTCTCGGTTAAAGGCTTACCTGAACCCTTACTTATCTTGGCCATTTTCTTAATCAACTCAGAAGCTGGGGGAGTTTTCATGATAAAACTATATGTTCTATCTGAGTAAACAGTAACTTCCACAGGAACAACTTCACCCATCTGATCCTTAGAAGCATCGTTAAACTTAGAACAAAACTCCGAGATGTTTAAACCATGTTGACCCAAAACCGGACCAACCGGTGGTGCCGGATTGGCTTGTCCTCCCTTAAGTTGTAATTTGAAAACGGTTAATACTTTTTTTGCCATATAATTTAGTTACAGTTTCTTAATTTGTAAAAAATCAAGTTCCACGGGCGTTTCTCGGCCGAACATGGAAAGAAGCACCTTGATTTTACCTTTAGACTCATCAAGTTCAATGATTTTGCCTTCAAGATTTTTAAACGGACCGTCTACCACTCTAACCGGTGAATCAACTGATACATCCATCTGAAACTTAGGTTCTTCTACACCCATTCTCTTTTGCAGGTCCTTAATTTCTTCTTCACTTACCGGAGTAGGAATATTACCCGTTCCGATAAAGCCGGTAACATTCGGAGTATTACGTACCGCATACCAAGAATCGTCGGTAACCACCATTTCCACTAGAATATAGCCGGGAAAGATCTTTTCTTCCACTACTTTTCTTTTACCATTATGAATCTTAATCTTTTTTTCTTTAGGGATTAGAACATTAAAGATCTTATCTTCCATGTCCATTGATTCAACCCTCTGTTTAAGGTTTTGTACTACGTTGTCTTCGTAACCCGAGTAGGTGTTAATGACATACCAGCGACGACCTTGATTAAGTGTTTGTTTAGCCATATATAAAAATTAGCGACTGATCAAAGATTCAAAGCCTTTATTTAAAAGCCAGTCTACTGAGCCTAAAAATATAGCCATAGCTAAACTGACCGCTATAACTAAAAGGGAATAGTTATAAGTTTCTTTCTTAGTAGGCCAGGTGACTTTTTTCATTTCGTCATACGACCCTCTAAAATAAGCTATTAATTTGTTCATATAAGAGGTTTAAAAAACGACCCCCGCGGGCCGATGGATTATATATCCTACTTAAAGGATAACAAAAATCTTAAAAGACTGTCAAGAGCATAAAGTCAAGAAAACAACAATAAACCCATATAATTAATTATACTCCTAAATAAGTAATTTGTCAATAGATTGACTTTTTAATGGTTTTTATGTTAATTTTCAGTTAATTCAAACAACCTTAAAAATTGAAAAATGAAAATCATTCCCGATGAGATCCTTAAAATGATTGATAAGGATTTTTTAAGAGAGTTTATTAAAGAAGCTTTTATTTGTGCTTTAATAATTAGTCTCTCTTTTGGATTATTGATAAAAACTTTTTTATTAACGGATGAAGGATACCATCCTATTGTACTTCATTTATTAATCTATAAAGTTTTATCGTTCTTTTTACTGTTTTTTGTTTACTTTACTAGATTATTTGGAACTGACTTTAAGGCTCTTTGGACTCGTTTGATACTAGGAATTATTGTTTTCATAGGTATTACTTTATTTTTAACTCACTATCGTTTAGGATTAATAGGTGAAGATGGCTTAATCAGCTACTTATCTGGCATATTTGCTATAGCTATTTGGCATATTTTTCTATTAAAAAATCGCCAACTGGTAGAATATCTCGCAAAAGTAGCGGAGATATAATAATCTCCGATTAATTTTGATTTAATCTACAAAGGAGCAATAATCTTGCTCCTTTTATATTACCCAATAAAATAATTTAAATATCATTTCAATCTTAAATATTCTCATCTTAACCTTAACCTTAATCTTAACCCTAAACATTGTCAAAAATCCTTAATCTCGGTATACTTTAAGCATATGGATATAACCTCTGTTATTTCAGCTGTTTCTTCTTCTTTACTCAAGCTCTTGCTTGATCTGGTTTACTTTCCTTTTTGGTGGTATTCGGTTGGTTTTATCAAGGTACTTGTTTGGTCTAAAAATTTCATTATAGGGAAAGCCAGGGGACTGGCTATTTTGGTTTGGTTAAAAAATATCTTTACACCAATGTTTGGACAAAGAGACTGGGTGGGTATGCTTATTAGCTTCTTTATGAGAGTAGTGCAAATTATCGCCAGAAGCATTATGCTCTTTTTCTGGATTATCTTTGTCTTAATTGTAATTTGTCTATGGTTAATTACCCCTATCTATATTGTCTACCAAATTATTTTCCAGATGATTGGTCCGTTAAATATAAACTGGTTTTAAGTTGATCATAAATATATGGAAGAAAATAAAGAACAAAGAATTTTTACTAGCTGCCCAAACTGTAACGGCTCCGGCTTTTTGCGAACCATGGATTGCAGAAACTGCCAAGGCTCAGGCCTAGGTGTTTTTGAACGAGGCTCTTGGTATTTTTTTAAAGCCGAAATTAACGCTTTATCCATTAATCTTCATAAGTTTAAGGATCGCCTTGATCTAATAATAGATATTATAACTTATGTAATAATCTGCTTTGGTTTAGGGGCCTTAATTTGGTGGCTTTTTGCTTATGGACAAGTTGTGCAAGCTTTTAGCTTAATGGAAAGCCATCTTTTAAGAGGCTTAATCTTTTGGGAAACCCAACATTGGCTTCTTTGGTCTTTTTGGGTAGCTATGCTTTTTGTTTGTTTTGCTATTTATCGTTTTTCTCGTCGTAAAGAAAAAATGCATATTATTAAACCATCCACCTACCAAGAAAACCTTAATCAGGCTCCAATGATCTCTGATTGGGAAGAGGTTAAAAAACTGTCTAAAAAAAATAAAACCAATGTTTTTGCCGGTGCTAATGAAAAGGTAATATCAATTTTAGAAAAAGCTTTTACGCTCGCCGAAAGTCTTCAACACCCGCAAATTAACTCTCTTCATCTTTTTGCTGCTACCTTAATGGTTAGCTCTGAAGCAGCGGCACTTTTTTCACGTCTTAATGTGAGCGAACAAACCATGGTGCAAAAAATTCAAAAAAAATTAGGAGAAACTCCTCCAGGACCACTTAAGACTTCTTTTGGAGCTGAAGCTAGAAAGATTATGATTACCGCATATCTTAATGCAGCAGATAAGCGCCAAGACCAAATAAGAGAGTTGGATATTCTTTTACCGGCCTTTGATCTTAATCCCTTTATCTCAGAGTTACTCTATGAATTAGAAACCGAAAGAGATAAGCTAGCTAACGGTATTGCCTGGTTTAAAATATCGGATATGTTACAGGACAGACATAGGCAATACAGAAGAGTAGCTCAGTATAAACCATCTTCTAATATGGACAGAGCCTATACCGCAGTGGCCACACCCTTATTGGATAATTTCTCTCACGACATAACCTTAGCGGCCAAATGGGGGAGAGTGGATATTTGTCTGGGTAGAGACGAAGAGATTCGCGAGGTTTTTGATCGCCTAGAAAGCGGCCGATTGGGTATTGTCTTAGTTGGTGGAGAAGGTACTGGGAAAACAACGATTGTCGGGGGTATTGCCCAGTTAATGGTATTAGAAGACGTACCAGCTATTTTAAACGATAAGCGACTGTTAGAGCTGGATCTTTCTCGTTTAATCGGGGGCTCTACGCCAGCTGAAGCTGAGGCTAAACTATTACAAATAATTTCCGAAATAAACCGAGCCGGTAATATTATCTTATACATTAAAAATATTGAAAGAATCTCTGGAATAGGTTCCGGTGGAGAAGAAAGCCTTAACTTAGCTGGTGTTTTAGCTGATGCCCTAGATCGTCATGCCTTAATTTGTTTTGCAAGCTCTACCGAAGAAAACTACAGTAAGTACATAGAGCATTCGGCTTTAGGTAACTCACTGTCTGCCATTAATGTTAAAGAACCTTCACCTAACGCCGCTATTGTGATGATTGAAAGTAAAGTAGGTTGGTATGAACACAAATATAATGTCTATTTTTCTTATGACTCTTTAGCTGAAGTGATAAACTTAACAGATCGTTATATCCATGACGCTTATTTGCCGAAAAAAGCCTTGGAGGTACTTGAACAAGTAGCTGTTAAGGCCTCCAGAAGACAAGATAAAACAGTGGACAAAGAAGCTATTGCCGAGGTTATTACCGAGCTAACTCATATTCCGGTTACCAAATTAACAGACGATGAGAGTAAAGGACTCTTGGGTCTTGAAGAAAAAATTCATGAGAGAATGATTGGGCAAGACGAAGCGGTTAAGATGGTAGCCGCCGCTTTACGTAGGGCCAGAGTGGAATTACGCGAAAGCAAACGCCCAATCGCTAACTTCCTTTTTCTTGGACCAACCGGTGTCGGAAAAACGGAGTTGGCTAAAACCGTTTCTGAGGTTTACTTTGGCCGAGAGGATTATATGATCAGGTTGGATATGAGTGAATATCAGGAACAAAGAAGTTTAAGTAAGATGATTGGTTCACCAGATGGAGCAATAGGCTACTTAACCGAAGCTGTTCGTAAGATGCCCTTTACCTTAATTCTTTTAGATGAAATAGAAAAGGCTCATCCAGATATTCTAAATCTTTTCCTTCAAGTTATGGACGATGGACGTTTAACGGACGGACAAGGACGTACCGCTGATTTTACCAACTCAATTATTATTGCCACCTCTAACATAGGTTCAAACTTTATCCAACAAGAGGTTAGAAAAAATACTCCATTGGCTGAAATTAAAGAAAAATTGGTTAGAGAAGAGCTTAGTCAAGCTATGCGTCCTGAACTTATTAACCGTTTTGATGGTGTTATCGTCTTTACTCCGCTGGATAATCAGGCGGTTATCTCCATTGCCAAGCTGATGCTTAAGAAAATAGCAACTATGTTGGAAGCTAAAGGCTTTGGCTTTAACATTTCAGAAGAAGCAATAGCTAAGCTAGCAGAACTCGGCTTTGAGCCAGAATACGGAGCTAGACCCCTAAGAAGACTACTACAAGAAAGAGTTGAAGACGCTATTGCCACTAAGATTTTATCAGGAGAAGTTGGTCGCAGAGATACGATTATAATTAACGACGACTTAGAAATAACTGTCGCTAAGGCTGAGAGGCTTTAAATATGATGATAGATTTAAATTGATAGATTTAAAGTAATAAAATAGAATAATATTATATTAACATATTATAATTAGTGTTATATGGAAAATTACGAACAATACCTTATTTATGGAGTTATCGCCTTAGTGGTTTTTCTTTTAAGTTGGAGTCTTTCTGTTGTAGTGGCAGTACTAGCTATCCGTTTTAAAGTATTAGATAAACCAGATGGTGAAAGAAAAAAACATAAACAAGCAACACCTCTTTGGGGAGGCTTGGCTTTGGGGGCCGCTATTCTACTCGGTCTTTGGTTAGGTAGAGGTTTTTTAATTATAGGGGATCTTGAGCCTGCTCATTGGTGGGCAGTAGCTCTCGGTGGCCTTATCCTTATCATTGGTGGAGCCTTAGATGACAAATATAACCTTAAGCCAAGTAGGCAAATAATTTTTCCTATTCTAGCCTCTTTAACCGTTATTATCGGGGGAGTGGGTATTGAAAAGATTAGTGGCCCTAATGGAGAGCTTTTATATCTTGGTATTTTAACCGTTCCTCTAACTTTTTTATGGATCTTGGGTATGAGTTATACCACCAAGCTATTGGACGGCCTAGACGGTCTAGTGGCTTCTTTAGGTACGGTAGCTGGAATAATAATCTTTCTTTTTACCATGACCACTCGTTGGTATCAGCCAGATATTGGTTTTGCAGCCTTGGTTTTAGCGGCAGCTTGTCTTGGCTTTTTAATGTTAAACTGGTCGCCTGCTAGATTATTCTTAGGAGAAGGTGGCTCTCTTTTGATCGGTTACTTTTTAGGGGTTCTATCTGTTATCTCTGGAGGTAAGATAGCTATTGCGCTTTTAATTATGGGATTACCGGTTTTAGATGTAGCTTGGACAATTATTAGAAGAATAGGGGCCGGACATAATCCTTTTAAACACGCAGATAGACAGCATCTTCATTTTAGGTTTCTTGATGCCGGTTTTTCAGTTAAACAAACGGTTATTATCATGTCCTCAGCCGCTTTATTATTTGGTCTTTCGGCTCTTTTTCTCCAAAGTAGGGGAAAGGTAGTTGGTTTAATCGTTTTGGGTCTTTTAATGATAATTATATTGTCTTTTCTGTCTCTGCTTGACAAAAAAAGAGGTATGCGGTAAATTCAAAAGTATTGTTTAAGTTTTTTATTTATATAAAGATATGAAATCAGCTATTATCGCTACGGGCGGCAAACAATACAGGGTTGCCGAAAACCAAATTATTGAAATTGAAAAACTGCCTGAAGAAAACGGCAGTACGGTTTCTTTTGATACCTTAATGGTCTTTGATGAAGAAGGTGCAGTAGAGATCGGAGCTCCAAGTTTGGGAGAAAAGGTAAGTGCAGAAGTCTTAGACACCGCTAAGGGTGATAAGATAAGTGTCATTAAGTTTAAGAATAAGACCAGATACAGAAGGAACGTAGGACACAGACAGATTAGGACGAAGGTTAAGATTACGAAAATAGCATAACAACTATTTATAAGTAATTCGACTATATATCTTTCGAAAACCTGGAAATTGATTTTAAAAAAGGTGAATTTGATCTTAGCATAGAGAGAACTGACGTATAAGTAAGCAGGGAAATTTTAAAGAAGCTGTTGCTTCGCTTGCCTCTGATTTTGAAAGTAGTCAGTATCTTGATGATGATCAAAAGAGGGTTGTGATCGGATTAACCATGGACTATCGACGTAAGCCAGACTTATCTGAAGAAGATGTTACTGCATTTACCTCTTATATAAAAAACTTACTCGAAATTAAATAAAGAAAAACCCCTGTTCAAAAGCAGGGGTTTTTTGATGTTTTAAATACCTTTTGTTATATCTTTTTCTCCTATCCTTTTTAGCATTTCGATTTCTCTTTCTTATTTGGTTTGGAGTAAAGACGCATATCTCCAGTGATCAATAAGGGTTCTGAGTATCACTTCCACTTTCCCCTTCTTGATGCCAAATAACTTAGCTGTCTTATGGAAGTCCCGTTCAACATCCTCAAAATAAAGATGATCCCCATTTACCATCGCTTTTTCTTGTAATGTTTTTTGCATAAATCTTGCCCAAGCTTCTACAAAAAAGTAGGTTTCTTTCATTTTTGGCACTGCACTAATAGCATTCTTCCAGTTTCTTCTGGTATTTGATTCATTTTTAAATTCCATAGGAGGACACTCGAAAAGATCGCGCCAAAGTTTACCTCTCTCTTTCATTTTAGATAGAATTTTTTCTTCTTCTTCCATTATTTTCTGCATATCAATGTCTTTCACGAGGAAAATGTGTTTACAAGAAAGCTCGGTATTAGGATAGGGCCCCACAATTCTAGGGATAAAACCGAGAAACGCTCTATTTAAATCACGTATAATCAGATCCGTATTTGAATCTGACTTTACACTAATAACTACGCCATTAAAGTCTGTTTCTACAACTTTCCCTTCATTATTGGCGGAGATTATTTTCATTTCTTCAACGGCTTCGTATTTATTAAGTGACCCTAGGTTCTTATAATAAACAGTGCCTTTTTTCGTAAGTCTCTGGTTTGTACTCATTTTTTTAATGCCTCCTTTTAAGTTTGTTTGTAATAAAAGTAAAGAACTCTTGGGTCCAAAAAATCCTTACTTTTATTACAAACGTTTGTTAAGGTCCAAGTGATTTATATCTATATCACAATACCACTATAATGTCAACAAGTTTTACCTACACCTCATTCCTAAACTTCAAGGCATGTCCAAGGGTAAGTTCATCGGCGTATTCTATGTTAGCACCAGTCGGGAGACCTTTGGCCAGACGACTTACTTTAATATTAGCGGGTTTAAGAATCTTAGCTAAATATAATGAAGTTGTTTCTCCCTCAAGATTAGGATTAAGCGCTAGAATAACCTCTCTTGGTTTTATTTCCTTTATTCTGTCCACTAACTCCTTAACCCGTATATCATGCGGGGTAACTCCCTCTATGGTATCTATAGTACCTCCTAATACAAAATAATACCCCTTATAGAGTTTAGTGTCTTCAATGGTCATTAAGTCCCTACTATCCGCCACCGCACAAAGAATGTTTTTATCCCTACTAGTATCTGCACAAAGATCACAAGGATCTTTTTCTCCATAGGAAAAACAAATTGAACAGGTTTTAATAGCCTCTGGTAGGGCTTCAATAGCTTGGGCTAGTTCTTTTAATTTAGCTGGTTGTTGTTCTAACAAATAAAAAACATAACGCTCTGCCGTTTTTGGTCCAACTGAGGGTAGGCGAGAGAGTAATTCAATAAGCTTCTGAATAGAAGAGGGGAAACGCATGAAGTTAACTTGATTTTAATTACAAACCGAATTTTTCCAAACCACCCATGGCTTTCATTTTTTCCGCCATAACCTTTTGAGCTTTCTTAATGGCGTTATTAACAGATTTTAAGGTAGCTTGTTCAATTTGCGCCTTAGTCATACCATCACCGATCACCACAGATTTAACCTCAAGATTACCGTCTAAGGTAATTTTCACACCACCATCTTCGTTAGTAACAATCTCCTCCGCTAAAGCACTCTGCATGGTTTTAGCTTGTGAGCGAAGATCTTTAATTTGCTTAAGTTTTTGAAACATATCTTTAAATTTAATTATTAATAATTGTTAAATTGTTGATTAAAAAGTTATATATTATAAGCTCTTACTCATAACCCTCATCAGCGGGACTGTCATAACTACCTTTGGCTAGGTTTTTAAAGCTAACCGTTTCTTCATCAAAGTAGAGTTTAATATCACCAGTTGGACCGTTTCTGTGTTTAGCGATAAAGATACGGGCAACATGCTTTTCTTCTTCAGAAAGTTCATCAGGGTCATAGCCTCTGTCTGCGGATTTACGATAAATAAACATTACCACATCAGCGTCTTGTTCAATGGAACCAGATTCACGCAAGTGGGAAAGACGGGGGATAGCCGGTTTAGTTTGTTCTACTGCACGAGCTAACTGAGATAAAGCTAAAACAGGGACATTAAGTTCTCTGGCAATACTCTTTAAGGCTCTGCTTATTTCGGCAATTTCTTGTACTCGGTTATCTGAATATTTACCACGACCTTCCATTAACTGGAGGTAGTCAATAACAATAAGGCCAAGCTTATGATCCATTTGCAAGCGTCTGGCTTTGGTTCTTATTTCCATAATATTAGCATTAGCCGAGTCGTCTATAAAAATCGGAGTTTCAGCTAAAACACCCATGGCATGCCCAATACGGGAAAAGTCATCATTATCTTCTTTATCCGAGAGTTTACCAGTACGCATTTTCCATAGACTTACACCAGCTTCGGCACAAAGCATTCTGTCTACTAACTGTTCTTTACTCATTTCCAAAGAAAAGATAGCCACCGGCTCTTTATTAATTACCGCGGCTTGTCTAGCTATATCTAAAGCTAAAGACGTTTTACCCACAGAAGGACGAGCGGCCAAGATAACCAAGTCAGATTTTTGGAGTCCTGCCAAAAGATTATCTAAATCAGCAAAACCAGTAGCTAAACCGCGTAGCTTGCCAGATTGTTTATGTAATTCGTCTATACGATCAAAAGCGGCAGTTAAAAGAGAGTCTATTGGTTCAAAAACTTGTTTTAAAGAGTCTTGTGAAACAGCAAAAAGCTTTTGTTCCGCTTCATCCAGTATTTTATCTATATCTTGTTCTTCTTCATAACCTAGGGTACCAATATCTGAAGCAACAGAGATAAGTCTTCTTAGAGTAGCTTTTCTTTTAATCAACTCAGCATAGTAAGTAACATTAGTAGCAGTGCCAACCGAGTTAGCTAAATTGGCGATATATGAATAACCACCAACTTCATCCAACTTACCCTTTTCTTCAAGACGAGAGGTTAAGCTTAAGATATCTATAGGTTCTCTTTTAGCAAAAAGCTCTTTCATAACCCCATAGATTCTGCCATGGCCTGTTTTATAAAAATCATCCGGTTCAATAACATCCGCGATCTTTATAATAGTGTCAGGATCAATTAAAAGAGAGCCAAGAACATAGAGTTCGGCTTCAAGATTCTGGGGAGGTAATTTACCTATATTATCTTGTTTAGACATAGCTTTATTCTACAAAAAAGCGGCTTAATAAGCAAATAGGATAACTTGTTAAGAAGTTGTTGATAAAAACATAATATCTTAAATAAAAAATGGCTAAAATAAGCCACTATAACCCCATACTATTGACATATTATGTCATGTGTGATATAATTAAAGAATAGGGTATCTTTACAAAGATTTGTAATGAGAGCAAGCATTTGCGACTTAAACCGGGAAGGTTTGTTCTCATTACAAATTAAAAAACAAAAAACAATTAAAACAATGGAAAAAATTACAGCCAAAACAGTTAACGCGTGCCTAGACCAACTAAGCCTGATAGTATTAATAGTAGTATGTGGAGGCCATATATTATTTGCTACTGTGTTATTTACTGCATTGATTTATATTGAGGTTAATACAGAAGGATTTAATTGGATGCTTGCTATATTTTCTTTAACTCTACTTTGTATATTAGGGCTCTTATTAATCTTATTAAGAAAAGTCGTTTATAAATTCATGATCATACTAATATACATTTTCAAAAACAACATGGATTATTCTCTAGAAAAAAATGTAGAGGAGCTAATAGGTAAAGAAAAAAAGAGAGAAGAAGTGTCTTATATTTAAAACAGTTTAAAGCGGTCAAAAAGACCGCTTTTTTATTTCCTTAAACTTTGCTATACTTATAAATAACTAAATAAAGTCAAAATTCTTATGAAATATTTACTTTCCTTACTTTTAATTACTCTTTTGGTTAGTACCAGCTTTCTACCTTCGTTTTCTTTAGCCGCTGAACCTTTAGTGGATTCAGATAAAGACGGACTGGTAGATTATTTAGAGGTTCTGTTTGGCACAGATCCCAATAACCCAGACACTGACGGAGACGGTTATGTGGATGGTTTGGAGGTGGCTATGGGTTATGATCCTCTTAACCCTTTACCGGTTAAACTTGAAAAAACCATTCTAATAGACACTAAAAAGCAAGAGCTTTACCAACAATTAAAAGGTATTACCATAAGGACTCATACCGTTTCCACCGGCAAGCCGTCCATGCCAACCCCCAAAGGGGAGTTTACCATTGCCAATAAAATACCAAGGGCTTGGTCTAAAGCCTATGGACTTTGGATGCCTTTTTGGATGGGTTTTAAAAATACCAGAGTAGGTATACACGAACTACCAGAATGGCCTAATGGCTACAAAGAAGGCTCTAACCATCTTGGGCAAGCGGTTTCCCATGGTTGTATTAGATTAGCTCCAGTAGCGGCTAAAATAGTCTATGACTGGACTGAAGTTGGTACTAAGGTAATTGTTAAATAATCTTATCCTGCTAATAACCTTAGAGTTTTAAATATCACTTAAATACTGTAATTATTAATTATTTATCTTATTTATTTTGCTTATCTTTACTCTATTTATCCTATATTTATTTATTTTAAAATATGATTTATCTGGATCACAGCGCTACTACCCCTCTTGACCCTTTAGTTTTTAAGACTATGGAGCCGTATCTTACCAAAGACTTTGCTAACCCTGCTTCAGTGCATAGTCTTGGACAAAAAGCTTTAAAAGCTTTGGATGATTCAAGATTTATGATCGGGAAAATATTAGAGATAGACAAACCTTCTGATCTTATCTTTACCTCAGGAGCCACTGAAGCTAATAATCTTTTAATTAAGGGGGTTGTGCTTGAGAATTTAACAAAATTAGAAAAGTCAAATAGGAAGTTAAATCGTAAAAAAGGGGAGTATAAAAAGGTTCATATTATTACCACGGCCATTGAACATGATTCTGTTATTGAGCCTTGTCGGACTTTGGCTTTGGATGACAGGGTTGAGGTAACTTATTTACCAACAGATAAGAAGGGGATTGTCTCGGTTAACTCTTTAATTAAAGCTTTAAAACCTAACACAATCTTAGTATCCATTGGTTATGTTAACAGCGAGATCGGAGTTATCCAGCCAATTAATAAACTTGGGCGAGCCTTAAAAAAATATAATAAGCATGTTTACAAAACCTGGCTTAACGCTTCAACGCGCAAAAGAGGAGATAAACCACAACCCATTATCTTTCATACCGACGCCACCCAAGCACCTAATTACTTAAACTGTTCAGTTAAGAGCCTCTTAGTAGACGCTATGAGTTTATCTGCTCATAAACTATATGGACCAAAAGGTGTGGGAGCTCTTTATTTTAATCATAATTTTTCTTTATCGCCCCTTTTAAACGGTGGTCACCAAGAAAAGAATCTTCGTTCCGGTACGGTTAATGTACCAGGAGCTATTGGCTTAGCCACTGCCTTATCTTTAGCTGATAAAAAAAGATCTTTTGAAGTTAAAAGATTAAAGGTTTTACGTATCTTTTTCCTTAGGGAGTTGCATAAAAACTCAGTTGGTTATAAGCTAAATACGCCACTTAAAGAGAGTGTACCAGGGCATATAAATCTAAGTTTTAAGAAAATAGCTCTATCGGGTGAGGCTTTGTTAGTAGCTTTAGACGAAAAAGGTATAGCTGTTTCCACTGGCTCAGCCTGTGCTGCTGGCTCAGTATCTGTCTCCAGGGTTTTAAAAGCTTTGGGGTTATCTGATAAAGAAGCTGGTCGCTCTATTAGATTAACTATGGGACGGCTAACTGGCAAAAAAGAAATAATTAAAATAGTGGCTGTTTTAAAAAGATTACAAAGACTAAAAAGCAACCATAGTACAAAATAATTGTAATTATATATATGAAGATAAAACTAATTAAAATTCTCGGACAATTCCATATTAAAGCGGCAAACTTTAGAAGCTCAGCTAAAGACATGTGGACTGAAAGAATTGCCTTATGGCCCACTCTAATTTCCGGTCTTTTTGTTTTACTAGCTTGGCTTGGTGCTTTTTTAATAGTTAGGACAGTTGGAGACAACTTAGCTATTCTTCACTACAACGTTATCTTTGGTGTTGACTTAATAGGTGATATAAGAAGAGTTCTTTTTATGCCAGCCTTTGGCTCTTTGGTTTTTTGTCTTAATCTTTTTCTGGCTATCGCTTTATTTGGTAAGAAAGATAAGTTAGCGGCTAACCTTCTAATGTACGGCTCTTTAGCTGTTAATGTTTTAACTTTCATGGGTCTTTATTTTCTATATATGATTAATTTAAGTTAAAATTTTATGGAAAGTCTGATTATTAAAATACTTTTTCTCTCAAGCTTGGCTTTTATTTTTGCCATGGCTTGGACTCCTTTGTTAACTAATTTTTTATATAAATACAAGCTAGGTAAAACCATTCGTAATTCCGGTGCCACACCGATCTTTTCCAAACTTCATGCCGCTAAAAGCGGTACCCCAACCATGGGCGGTGTCTTAATCTGGGGTACTGTACTAGCTTTTGCGGTTTTCTTTTATATCTTTGGTTATAAGCTAAACTGGCCATGGGTTAACCAATTTAATTTTCTTTCTAGAGCCGAAACCTGGTTACCTTTGGGAGTCTTAATTTCCTCAGCTGTAGTTGGCTTACTGGATGATTGGCTTGATGTACGGGGTAAGGGAGCTAAGGGCGGCGGAGGTATTACAGTTGGGAAAAGACTTATGCTCTATACGGCCATTGCCTTAGTGGGGGCGGCTTGGTTTTATTTTAAGCTAGAAAGAGACACTTTTCATATACCTTTTCATGGAGATTTTCATTTAGGCATTTGGTATATCTTAGCCTTTGTTTTTGTTATTGTTGGTACGGCTTTTTCGGTTAATCAGACAGATGGTCTTGATGGTCTAGCCGGGGGTGTGCTTTTGATCAGCTTTGCTTCTTACGCGGTTATTTCTTTTATTAATGGCGCGTATAACCTAGCTACCCTTTGTGCTATTATCGTGGGAGCACTTTTAGCTTTCTTGTGGTTTAATATCACTCCAGCCAGATTCTATATGGGGGACACGGGTTCCATGGGTCTGGGTATTACGCTTGGGGTCATAGCCATGTTAACCAATACAGCCCTAATCTTAGCAGTTATAGGGTCAATTTTTGTCTTAGAAGCTGTTACTACCATAATTCAAGTGGTCTCCAAAAGGACCAGAGGTAAAAAAGTCTTCTTGTCAGCTCCAATTCATCATCATTTTGAAGCTAAAGGCTGGTCTGAGGCTAAGATAGTTATGCGTTTTTGGGTAATTGCCGGTGTATCTGCAGCCGTTGGTCTGGTTATTTTCTTATTGGATAAGATGCATGTATAATGTCTATATAAAGATACAGCTAAAAATGTTTTTAAAGATAAAGAAATATGGTATACTTAAAGTAGGCCATATTTTTATTTAAATTATTGAATTAATGGTAAGTTAATAACAAGAATAGTAAGACAAGATCAATATATAAATAAAATAAAAAAGACTAATTATATAATCTAGATATCTAGCTTAGAGCCTTAATAACAATATTAATAATCCCAATGCTTAAAAAGCTTTTAAGAATCACCCAAAAATTCCTTTGGCCCGCCAAGCATCAGGCGGACAGGGGATTGGTTGTTACTACTATTATTTTAGTGGTTTTTGGTTTGATTATGTTAGCTAGCGCCTCGGTGATTGCCGGTTTTCAAGCACATGGTGATGGTTATTATTATTTTAAGAATCAATTACCTTGGGCCATTATCGGTTTACTTCTTTTTTTCGCTTTACTTAACCTTGATTATCATAAGCTGGAAAAATGGGCTCTTTTCTTAATGCTTCCAACCTTTGTTTTACTGCTACTGGTTTTTGTACCCGGTATTGGTAAAGAAGTTAATGGTTCCAAAGCTTGGATCTCAATTTTTGGCTATTCTCTGCAACCGGCTGAATTCGCCAAGATTACTTTTTTAATTTATCTGGCTGCTTTGTTTAAAAATGCCGAAGTTGCTGCTAAAAAGTTTTGGTCTTTTTTTACCATCTTTGCGGCAGTTGCCCTTCTGATTCTTTTACAACCAGATCCAGGTACTTTAATAATTCTAACAGCCACTTCTTTTGTCGTTTATTTAATAGGTGGTGGTCGCTTAAAATATTTTCTTGGAGCTTTGGGTATAGCTTTGCTAGGCTTGGTTATGTTGATCACCTTACCTATGCTGTTTAATAAGAATGAAAGTGGTCCAGCTAAGGGTGCTTATCGGATAGAAAGAATTCGCTGTTTTATGGATCATGGATATGCTCCGGAAGGAGCTTGTTATCAGGTTAACCAATCGGTAATTGCCGTAGGCTCTGGTGGCATTTTGGGTCGAGGACTAGGGGAGAGTAGACAAAAATTTCTTTATATTCCGGAAGTGCAAAATGACTTTATTTTTGCTATTATTGCCGAAGAAGTGGGCTTTGTTTTTAGCCTAATATTACTAATTCTTTTTGCTTGGCTTTTTTATCGTGGCTATAAAATTGCCCAAAATGCTTCAGATAATTTTGGTAAAACCTTGGCTTTTGGTATTGTTTTCTGGCTAGCCTTCCAAACCATAGTTAATATTGGCGGTATTATGCGAATTTTACCCTTAACTGGTGTACCGCTGCCTTTAATCAGTGCCGGTGGTTCAGCTTTGGTTGCTTCCTTGGTTGCTTTGGGTATTTTGGCCAGTATAAGCAGGTTTGGAAAAAATAGCACTAATGGAAGAGCTAATAGCTTTATTATGAATCACAAGAATAAAACAGATAGATAATATGAAAAAAAACTTTTTTAAAATTACCACCTTGCTTTTTTTAAGTCTTTTTCTACTCGGTTGCTCAGCTAAACCAGAGCAACAATCCGAGGTTAGCTATACCATACCTCCCGGTTATTTCTATTTTTACTCTCCAACTTGTGAAGCTTGTGTTAGAGTAGCGTCCTATATGCAAACCAATCAGGTAAAGCAAGATTTCTTCTTTGTTGAAAAAAACGTTGACAATAGTCCTGAATCAGTTAATCTGTTAATGTTAATGGTTGGTAGTTGTCGTTTACCCACTTCCCGTATTTCAGTACCCTTTTTCTGGGATGGACAAAGTTGCCATGTTGGCGAACATGAAGTAATAGACAGAATTGAACAAGAGCTTTTAAAAAGAAGGTCTCAATAACCAAGTATTTATATATAACATTTATGAACGATAAAACCTTACTTAATTTAAAACCATATAATTCCGGCAAACCTCGTCTGCGCTTGGCGCCTTCGCCAACCGGTTTTTTGCATTTGGGTAATTTCCGTACCGCTTTATTTGGTTATCTTTTAGCTAAAAAATGGGGTGGAGAATTTATCTTACGTCTTGAGGATACAGACAGGGAAAGATTAGTTGAGGGCTCACTTGAAAGTCTCTTGGCTGTAATGTCTCGTTGCGGCCTGTCTTTTGACGAAAGTCCTAAACTGGGAGGACCGGTTGCTCCGTATGTACAAAGCGAAAGACTAGAACTATATAAACAAGTGGCAGATTATTTACTTTCTCAAGGTAAAGCGTATCGTTGTTTTTGTACATCCGAAGAACTTGAAGCCATGCGCCAAGAACAAGCCGCCAAGAAACTACCACCCCGCTATGATCGGCGCTACAGAGAAACCCCTGAAGAAGAGATTAAGACTAAGCTAGAGGCAGGAGAACCCTATGTTATTAGGCATAAAATGCCCTTAGAAGGCGAAGTGGTCGTTAAAGATGAGCTTAGAGGTGAAACAACTTTTAAAGCCTCAGAACTGGATGATTATGTGCTTTTAAAGTCAGATGGTTGGCCAACTTATCATTTAGCTTCCGTAGTTGATGATTACTTAATGGGCATTACTCATGTCACTAGAGGAGTTGAATGGTTACCTTCTTTACCAAAGAATGTTTCATTATATCGTGATCTTGGTTGGCCAGAGCCTATCTTTATTCACCTACCGTTAATTTTAAATAAAGAAGGAGGAAAGTTAAGTAAAAGACAAGGTGATGTTTTTGTGGAAGACTTTCTAAATAAAGGTTATTTACCCGAGGCTTTAATTAATTACACCGCACTTTTAGGTTGGCACCCGAAAGAGAAAAGAGAAGAAGGAAAAGGTAAAGGTGATGATGAAATTTTTAGCTTAAAAGAGCTTGAAGAACTTTTTGATCTAAATGGCTTAGGTGTTAGTCCAGCTGTTTTTGATCTTGAGAAACTAGATTATTATAACGGATATTATCTAAGACAGATTGACTTAAACGACCTTCTTAAAAGAGCCGAGCCTTTTATGGAAAAACTTTTAAATGAAGATATTGCTAATCGTACTAAAATAGCCGAACATAAAAGGAGAGATGAGTTTATTAAAAAAGCCCTAGAGCTTGAAAGGTCTAGACTAGTAAGATTAGATGAAATACCCGAGATCCTTACTTATCTTTTTTTGGACGAAATTGTTTACGAAACAGAGCTTTTAAACTGGAAAAATATAGAAAAAGCAGAGCTTAAAAATAATTTAACTTTAGTTAAAAACCTTTTATCTGGTATTGATAAGCAAACATGGGATTTAGATAATTTAAACAAAGCGGTAATTGAAAAACTAAAAGAAGACAGCTTGCCTTTAGGTCCATATCTTTGGCCCCTAAGAGTTTCCTTATCCGGTAAAAAGGCCAGTCCAGGCCCCTTGGAAATAGCTTTTGTTTTGGGTAAAGACGAAACTTTAGATAGACTAGAAAAAGCTCTTGCAAGACTTTCTTAAATATGCTATAATTGAATATATAGATTAAAGTTAGTTTAAGATTTATTGATTCTTACAAAATAACCTAAAATAAGCCAAAATTTAAAATAAACAATAAAATCCCCATGCCCTCTAGTCTTAAAAAAAATCTTACTTTAACTAGAAAAACCAGCCTTTTTGCTTTGGCCCTGGTGTTTTTTGTTAGCGCTTGTCATTACGGAGCTGGGATTACCAAGGCGGATGAATCATTAGAGCGAGAAATAGAGAGAATTAATATGGACATTAGGGCTGGTAAAAACCGCCTTAATTCCCTTACCACCGAACAGGCCGCCTACCAAGCAAAACTTAAAGAAATCCAACAAAATAAAAACGATTTAGCTGGTCAACTTAGTTTAATTTCCACTCGTCTTGATCAAGCTAAATTGGAAATGGAAAAAACCAAGATTAACATTGATACTACTAACTTGGAAATACAAAAAGTTAATTTGGAAATTACCGAACAAGATCTTAAAATTAATAACAGCCGAGATAAATTAGCCGCAGCCCTAAAGATTTTAAGCCAAGAAGGACAAAAAACCCAACTAGAAATTCTTTTATTAAACAACTACCTAACCGAGTACATGAATCAGGTAAAATACCTGGAAAATATTAATGACAAAATAACAGATAATTTAAACAACCTTCGTTTTTCTAAAGAGCAACTTGAAAGCAGCCAAAAAGAACTTAACGCTAAAAAAGAAGAGTTAAAGAAGCTACAAGTTCAACTCCAAGAAAGGCAAGTTCTTTTAGCAGCCGAATCTGACACCAAAAATTATTTACTTGATCAAACAAAATCATCAGAAGCCGAATATCAGACTTTAGTAGCCCAAGCTAAAAGAGAGCAACAAGCAGCTGCTGCTGACATTGCCAACTTAGAGCGAACCATGCGACAAAAAATAGAGTCAAGACAAAAAACCAGTGAAACTCCTTTAACTCACAGTGGTTTTATTTGGCCAGTACCAAGTCGTGTTATTACCGCCTACTTTAGAGATTCAACCTATCCTTTTCGTAATATCATGGAGCACTCGGCTATTGATATAAGGGCAGCCCAAGGTACGCCCGTTAAAGCGGCTGGTGAAGGCTACATAGCCAGAGCCCGCGATGCTGGTATGGGCTATAGTTATATCATGATTCTTCACGCCGATGGCCTAGCTACTGTTTACGGACATATTTCTCGTATTCAAGTTAAGGAAGATCAATATGTATCCCAAGGACAGGTAATTGGTTTATCTGGAGGTATGCCTGGTACACCGGGTGCCGGACCAATGACTACCGGACCACACTTGCACTTTGAAGTTCGTAAAAGCGGTATTCCAGTTGACCCATTGCAATATCTTTCAAGATAAACAGCTATGATAGAAGCTCATCTTTTTAGCGATTCGCTGTTTATCGAATTAAGTCTAGTTATCGGCATAGGCGTAATTATGGCGGTTATTATGCGCCTCTTGCGTCAGCCTTTAATTATTAGCCATATTATTACTGGTCTAATTGTCGGTCCTTTTATTTTAAACGTTATTACGGCTTTTGATATTTTTCATCTTTTTAGCCAAATAGGTATCGCTATTTTACTCTTTACCGTTGGCCTACATCTTAATCCACAAATCATTAAGCAATTCGGTAAAATATCACTAGCTACCGGCCTTGGGCAAGTTCTTTTTACCGCCTTGGTCGGTTTTTTAATTTGTCTTTCTCTGGGCTTTTCACCCATAGCGGCAGTTTATGTTTCAATCGCCCTGGCGTTTTCCAGTACCATCATAATCCTTAAACTTATCTCAGATAAAGGAGAGATGGAATCTTTATATGCCAAGATTTCAGTGGGTTTTCTTTTAGTACAAGACATCATTGCCCTAATCCTACTTTTCTCTATACCAATTATCGCCTCAGAAGGCTCTTCTTATACTGGTCTCGCGATAATGTTTGCCAAAGGTATTGGTTTGGCGATTTTAGCTTGGGTGGTAGCTAATCGGGTACTTAAGCCGCTTAATAAGTTCTTATCTGGCTCGCAAGAGTTACTTTTTCTTTTTTCTTTAAGCTGGGGTTTTATTGTAGCCGCCGTCTTTTTAATGTTCGGCTTTTCTTTGGAAACCGGTGCTCTAATCGCCGGTGTCTCCTTAGCTACACTACCATCGCGTGAAGAAATCTCTGCTCGTTTAATGCCTCTACGTGATTTTTTTATTGTAGTATTTTTCATTATGCTAGGCGCGCAAATGGTCTTAACCGGTCTTTGGCAAACCATTCCCATAGCCCTGATTCTATCGCTCTTTGTCTTAATCGGTAATCCAATAATCTTAATGATCATTATGGGACGTTTTGGCTACAAAAAAAGCACCTCCTTTAAAACCGGTTTAACCGTAGCCCAAATTAGTGAGTTCTCTTTAATATTGGTGGCCCTTGGCTTAACCTATGGTCATATTGACACCGCTATTATGTCAACAGTCACTCTAATTGCCTTAATAACCATCTTTTTCTCTACCTACATGATTATGTATTCAGATAATCTATATAATTATCTAGAAAAATGGTTATCTATCTTTGAAAAAAAACAGACCAAGGAAAAAGAGCCGAAGAATAAGAAATACCCAATTGTCTTATTTGGTTGTAATAGAATAGGTCATGACTTTGTAGAGAATTTCAGACACTCCAAAAAGAAGTTTATGATAGTAGACTATGATCCAGAGGCTATTGAAAGCTTTTCTTCGCTAAATATTGCTTGTGAATACGGTGACGCTGGAGACATTAACTTTCTTGAATCTTTAGAATTAAAAGCCATAGAACTAGCGGTTTCAACTATCCCGGTTTTGGCTACTAATAAGCTCCTAACCGAGGTAATAAGAAAAAAGAATAAAAAGGCAGTAATTATGATGGTGGCTCACAGTATCCAAGATGCCATTGAATTATATGACAAGGGTGTGGATTACGTGGTTTTACCTCATTTTCTAGGTGGTAGACACGCAGCAGATATTGTTCTTAAACTAGGCAATAACCGAAGAAAATTCTCCTCTCTTAAGAATAAGCATTTAGATTATTTACAGAAAAAACTCTCCCTAGGACACGATCACCCGATGATTAGATAAGTAACTAGCTTAAGATAATTAAATAAAAGCTATGAAACAAAGACAAAAAACTACAATCTTAATCTTCGGGCCTTTCTTCTTAGTGATCCTTATTTTGTTTTTCTATTTTTGGGATAATTTAAAAAACACCGAAGATAGAAAAGGTATAAAAGATACAAGAGAAGATAATTACAATAGCCAAGAAGAGGCTAATAGAGAAAGCGAATTTAATGAGAATGAAAATACTGAAGGAGATAGAGAAGAAGATAAAAATGAATCTGAGAGTAAAGAAAGCGGTGATAACAAGAAAGAAGGAGGAGAAATGGAAAATGAAAGAGATATTAATAAAGAAGAGAATAAACAAGACAACTTAAAAGAAGGGTCCACCCCACCTTTAAAAGATTTGCCCCAAATAGCTCAGATAGATCATTTAGTGCCCTTTACACCCCAAGCTCCTTTAGGAGAGTGGAGTGACCCAAGACAACAAGATGGTTGCGAAGAAGCTTCAGCTTTAATGGCTATGGCTTGGGTTAGGGGAGAGAGCCTTACTTTATCTCAAGCTAAGGATAAAATAATAAAAATAGCGGACTACCAACAAACTAAATACGGAGAACATAGAGATGTTAGTTTAAATGATATACTGGAAAGAATTTTTAAAGATTATTTTTCTTATAATAAAGTAAGTTTAAAAAATATTACAGGTAAAGAGGGGATTATTGAAGAATTAGCTAAAGAAAAAGTCGTTCTTGTACCCTTAAATGGACAAAAATTAGGTAATCCCTATTTCTCACCTCCTGGGCCCCTTCGACATATGTTAGTAATTAGAGGTTATGATAAAAACACCGATGAGTTTATCACTAACGATCCTGGTACAAGAAGAGGAGAAGGTTATAGGTATAAGACTGCGGTTATTATGGAAGCTATAACTGTTTACCCAACGGGCTATAAAGAGCCAATTGTTGACTTTAGTAAAAAGATTTTAGCTGTGGAAAAGTAATTGAGAAGAGAAAAATTTTTAAGAAAAATAAAAAACCGTTAGTTAATAATTTTTAAAACTAACGGTTTTTTAAAAAGTCTTTTACGCTTATTAATCACTACTTCGTCTTTTTAGTGGACTTACTTTTCTTAGTTTTCTTAGATTTACCAGTTATTTCTTCAGTAGCTCCCACTGCTAAATCACTTACTTCTTCTTTTAATTCTTGCAATAAAGAGCTTATTTTACCCATTTTTTTACGTAAAGTGGGCTGAGCTTCTTTAAGATGAGGCATGGCTTTACTAACAACCACTCCAATAACAGATAAAACGCCCATTAACTTAATAACATTACCTAGTTTATTCTTTGACATATTTTTACGCGTTAATAATAAATTATAACATAAGTGATACCACTCTCTTGCCCCTTAAGGCAAAAATATGCTATAATTCAATTATAGCATTAATTATTAAATAAGTAAAAATATGCCTCCAAAGAAAACTGTTCGCCGTAAAAAAACGGTTGAACCAAAAATTGAAACAAAAAAAGATAATCTAAGACCAGAAAGCTCAGATCG
Organism: Patescibacteria group bacterium; assembly: GCA_030583705.1. Lineage (NCBI taxonomy): Bacteria > Patescibacteria group bacterium. The sequence continues at coordinate 435,208 of CP129471.1, forward strand.
TCTTTTGTCCACTTTATCCAATTGTCATAAAGACTCCTGCGCTCTTTGCGTGATCTTACGAGGAGCTATGATTGTCTTTTTGTCTTTATTTATCTACTGGCTTGGGTTAGTCTACGGAGTTATTACCGCCCAAAATAGTCAAACAGTTAAAGATCTGTATATCTTAACTCCCGAAATGCATAAAGTAGTTACCGATAAGCAGAATAAAAAGATGAGCCAAGGCATGTCCGAATCATCTATGGAACAAATGATAGGAGATATGATGACTGAATTAGAAAATAAACAAGGCACCGAGTTTGATCAAGAGTTTATGATCCAAATGACCATTCATCACGAAGGAGCTGTTAAAATGGCTCAAATGGCTCTTGATAGATCTTCTGATCCCCAGGTTAGGGAACTGGCTTTAAGGATTATTGAGTCACAAAGTTCTGAGATTCTTGAAATGCGTTCTTGGCAACCTCAGATCTTAGAATAATAATTAAAGATTTAAGACTTTGCTTTATTAATTTTAATAATTAAACCGATATGGATATAGTAAATATTTTCAGTCAATTAAATTATGGTTTGGTTATAATTGCCGCCTTGATTCATTATGGTTTGGGTTGGCTCTGGTATTCAGATAAAATGTTTGCCAAAGAATGGATCCAAGATAACGGTTTTAGTGGGCATGAATTAAAGAATATGGGGGATCATAAAACAATGCTCATGGGCTTTGTGGCTCAATTTGTTTTAGTAGCATCCTTAGCTGCCCTTATAGGACCAGCATCAACCCTTAAAGCAGGTGTTAATACAGCACTGTTTGTTTCAATAGGTATTATTGCCGCCACAGCGTTAATGAACCATGTCTATAGTCTAAAACCCTGGAGACTCTACTTAATTAATACCGGTTTTAGTGTAGCCGCATTGGTTATAGCTGGTGCAATAATCGGAATGTGGGGATAGGGGATACATATATAACAATATAAGAAAACACCTCCTATGAGGTGTTTTTTGCCATAAAAAAGTATAATATAAAGATAAAGACTTACTGCATTCTTAATTAAGTGCTTATATATAAATTACGCAACTTAAAAAAATTTATATTTATATTTCTAATAACCATCTTTCTTTTTTAATTTAATTATTTTAACCGGGGGATAATAGATAATATCTATTATATTTAAAAGCTTTAGCTATATATAACAATATACTATACGTCGCACAATATAACTTATACGACATGATATGGTATCAAAAAGGGCCTTACAATACATAAGACCCTTTAAATAATTTGATAATTCTTAAGAGCTACCAAAAACACGTTCCACCTCTGCCTTTAAATGTTTATTAGCTGACTCAAAGTACAAAGGCATAGTTTCTAAATTAAAAAATTCATAAATACCTTTTTCCCTTAAGATTCTTATTAAGTTTTCCTCAAGGACGGAAATAGAAAAATTGCCAAGATTAAGATTGTTGTCTTCATCTTCATCCTTTCCTTTATAGTAGTAATCATAAATAGCCCAAAGTATGGCGACTGACCAAGGCTTTGGTATATCGCAATTGGGATAGTTAAGTATAAAGTCATTCATTAGCCTCTCCCCTGTTTGAAAGATTAATGATTTGTCACTTCTTTCATATTGATTGGCGACTATGAATTTCTTAATACCTAACTTAGGTTCGTTATAAAGAATCTCAATAGACCTGTTATGACTCTTCTGAAAGCCAAGGATGCTATAGACATTATCAGGTCTCATTTTCTTCTTCTTTATTTTCTTAATGTCAAAATTTAAATCCAACTCTAATGAGATACCTCTTATTTTTGAGGTAATTCTTTCAATCCACTCTTTGTCCTTACAGGACTCAGAATGGCATATTATTTTTAATTTTTTTCCCATGGTTTATTAAATTTTTAAAGTTAATCACACTTTAAAACAATTATGTTTTTTTGTCAAATTAGCTATATTACAATATTTTTTAATAAAGTATATAATAATATAAGGTATTTATTTAACAAATTTTAACTTAATTTCTATCTATCTATGAAAAAAGCTATTTTTACCTTAGTGCAAAATGAAAAATTTTTCTTGCCTATTTGGCTTAAATATTACAGTCGCTACTTTGCTCCAGAGGATATCTATATTTTAGATCATAATACTTCGGATGGCAGTACAGACAACCTTAAAGCCAAAGTAATTAAATTAGACTACCCCGGCTTTTTTGATCATCTTTGGATGAATCAGACAGTTAAAGATTTCCAAAAAAAACTTTTAAATGATTATGATGTTGTTGTTTTTGTTGAGGCTGATGAAATTCTAGCCTCTGTTAAAGAGCCTGACTTTGCGAAAGCCATAGATGAAGAAATAAAAGATAAAGACTATCTACCAGCCAGGGGTTTTGAGATTATAGACAAAGAAAGGTCTCCCCTACTACCCGGTAAAATCATTGCTCAAAAACATTTCGGTATTTGGGAAAAATTATATAATAAAAATTTAATCAGCAAAGTAGCTCTTGATTGGGGCATGGGGTTTCATGCGCTTGATACAACAGAGGCGGAAAATTCAAACTTCGTTTTAATACATCTTCACAGAGTTGATTATCAAGAATATATAAAAAGAAAACTCAATTTTGCCAAAAAAGAAAAGACCAAAGAACATCGTTGGTGGGGTTGGCAAAACAAATTAGAGAAAGAAAAAGATATAATAAAATATTTTAAAAAAGATGACAAAAACTTAATAAAGATTCCCCAGGAAATAAGAAGAATAGATTTGTAAGAAAAAATCTCTTTAAATACCTTTAGCCTTATATAACAAAAGACCCTTGACACCTTTTTCATCTTGCGCTATAATTTAACCATATTAAGCTTGCTTAATATCGCTAATTCATAAAGAATAACATTATGTTCATGGAAGAAATGAATGACGACATGAACACCGATGAAATGGGTGAAGAAACCAATGACGACACTGTAAGTGACGACATGGGTGATGAAACCGATGAAGCCGGTGAAGACGTCCTCTAAGCAAACTTCAAAAGAGCTCCTTACGGAGCTCTTTTGTTTTTGTTATTTTTTGGTTTGATTATATTATTTCTTATTTTAGTCAGAAGATGAAAATCAGCTAGTTTTATAGATAATATAAAGTAAATAATATAATATTAAAAAGAAGAAATTATAAAAATTTCAAATTAGTTACCCGTATTTTCTTTCAAACAACTATTATACCGTCTGGCTGAAGCGTTATATCTATCCATAATCTCCTTAGTTTGTTTAACATATTGATTAAACAAATCAGCAGTAGCGTTATATTCCTTAACTCTAGTATTATATGGCTCTCCATACTTAGGTTCTGTTTCCTCAAGAGCACGCTTTTTCTCTTGTAATTCAACTTCTAGTCTTTCCATCTCCTTTTTATTTCTTTCAATCAATAACTCATCGTTTTTATCCGGTCCGGGACAGACAGAAGAAGGTAAGCCAAATTCTTGGACAATTAACCAGGTTTTTTTATCCTCAAAATTGCCTTCCCCAAAAGCTATACCAATTTCCGAATAAAAAGGGTTCATAATATTCGCTCGGTGACCTGGATTATTCATCCAACCATCTACTAGCTCTTGATCGTTTTTAAAATTACCTAAAGCTAAGTTTTCTCCCACCGACAAGAAATCATAATCAACTTTTTTAGCCAAATCTCCAGGGCCATCCCCCTTTAAGGAAATATGTTCAAAGTACTGATACTCAAACATATCCTCTACTTTCAACTTAGCCGCCTCATTAAGTTTTGGCGAAAGAGTTAAAGGCGAGAGTCCTTCTTTTGCTCTATGTTTATTAGATTCAGCCATAATCCCCTCTACTGTAAAGTAAGAATTAACAATTTCTTGCCGGTCAAGACGCAAGGGTTCAAGCATCTGACCCACTGAACTGCTACTTTCCCCGGAAAAGATGTTTTCCTCAGACCAAGGAGAAGTGCCACTCCCCCACCACCAAAAGAAAACCAGGCCAGCTAAGAATAAAATAACTAATATTAGCTTTATTTTCATAATATAATCTTTTTATAATAAATTACACTTGATCTTTTTTGTATTATACCAAATTAATATGATATAGTAAAAGATAACGAATAGAAGAATGATCTAATAACCAGTCTTAATGTTAATAATTAATTTTAATTATCCTTAAACTAAAAATATGCCCCGCCGAAAACTTATTTATATTTATCTCTTAATAATTGGCTTAACCTTAGCCGTTATTGTCTATAGGGATAAGCAAGTTGAAAAAGCCAATCTCTTAAATTCGCTTATTAGCAACTTCGAAGAATGTCGGCTAGCCAATTATCCGGTTAGTGAAGAAGGTGGCCTTAAAAAATGCCTAACACCAGACGGGAGGGTTTTTTTACAAAAAAGCCAAGCCAATGAAGCTAAAAAAGAACCAGCTACCTACAAAGATTTTTTAATTGTTGAACAACCTTTGGGTGACAGTGTTATTGATTCTCCGGTTTTTATTTCAGGAAAAGCACGCGGTAATTGGTTTTTTGAAGCAGTCTTGCCAGTGTACCTAGAAAACCAAGAAGGAGTAACTATAGCGACTGGTTATGTTGAGGCACTGGATGAATGGATGAGCGAAGAATTTGTTCCCTTTAGTGGAGAGCTTACTTTTATACACGACAAAACAGAAGATGGCTTTTTAATTTTTGGCAAAAATAACCCTTCTGCCTTAAGCGAGTTTGATGATAGCTTTGCACTACCGGTTGTTATTAAACAATCTTCTTCTTTAATTCCCTTAACTGTTTTCTTTATAAACGAGCAAGAAGAAGGCGAAGAGGCTTTCGAATGTTCTAACGTAAAAGCTGTAAACAAACAAGCAAAGCTTCAAGGTAGTTTAGCAGAAACTTCCCTAAAAACTCTTCTTTTAGGACCTGACACCGCCGAATTAAACGCCGGCTACAGTTCAATTATTCCAAAAGGGGTTAAACTTAACTATTTAAATATTTTAGAAGACGGCAGAGCTGAAGCAGATTTTTCCGAAGAGCTAAATACTTTAGCAGGCTCTTGTGCTGTCTTAGCCGCCAGAGCACAAATTGAAAAAACTCTTCTTCAGTTTCCTCATATAACCTCGGTAACAATTTCTATTAATGGTGACGTTGAAACCGCCCTACAACCTTAATCGCTTAAATATTTTAAAAAGGAAAACGAAATCAATATATGAATAAAGTTCTTAAATACTTTCTAATAGGCTTAGTCTCAGTCGTCTTAATTTATGCAATATATTTACTGGGTTCATATCTAGCTTGGTTTAAAAAACCCCACACTTCCCTACCTGGTGTTTCAAGTCTTGAGGAACTTAAGCTTAAGATGGATCTTAAGGAAGGAAAAGAAAACGAAGAAGGCGAAGATAACAAAAAAACAAACCTTAATTTACGTGATGATTACTCTTTTCAAATTATTGCCGATAATCTCTTTGTTCCTTGGAGCTTGGTCTTTACAGACGAAAACCGACTCTTGATTAGTGAAAGAAACGGCTATATTAAAGAAGTGGTTAGTGATCAGCTAAATGAAAATTCTTTAATTCATTTTGAAGAAGTATCGCAACAATCTGAAGAAGGTTTAATGGGTCTTGCCCTTGACCCTGATTATAAAACTAACCAAACTCTTTACGCTTGCTTAGCTTACCAAAAAGACAATGGTGCTTTGGCTAATAAGGTTATTTCCTTATTGGATAACGGAAGTTCAATAGAAAGATCTTCTGTGGTTATAGACAACCTACCCTCAGCTCGCTATCACGCTGGTTGTCGCCTAATGTTTTTACCAGATAAAACTCTTTTAATTACTGTCGGTGACGCGGCCCAACGTGATTTAGCTCAATCTATGGAAAGTTTAGCTGGTAAGATTCTAAGAATTAATAAAGACGGTTCAGTGCCAGAAGATAACCCTTTTTATCCATCACCTATCTACTCTTTAGGTCATCGTAACCCCCAGGGCTTGGCTTATGATGGTGTTAACAAAATAATCTGGTCATCCGAACACGGACCTTCTGTTTTTGATGGACCAGCTGGTGGAGATGAAATAAATATTATAGAGCCGGGTAATAACTACGGCTGGCCCTTGATTTCACATGAAAAAAGTAAAGAAGGACTTATTTCACCTCTTATCCAATTTACTCCCGCTACCGCCCCAGGGTCTCTCCTTTATTACGATCACCAAGCGTGGCCGGAATTTAGAGGAACTCTTCTATACGGCGCTCTACGTGGTGAAGCTTTATACAGACTAGTACTTAACCCAAAAAACCCAAGAGAAATAATTTGGTATGAAACCATTCCCCAAGTCTCGTTCGGTAGGATAAGAGAGGTGATTCAATCGCCAGAAGGTGCAATCTATTTAACGACTTCCAACCGAGATGGTAGAGGCTCTCTTAGAGCTAATGATGACAAAATATATCGCTTAAAAGCAGAGTAAGCTAAGTTTGAATAAGTTCAAATAAGTTTAAAAAAGATGAAGCTAAATAACAAAAACAATAAGAATAAGGACAGGGATAAGGATAAGAGCAAGGAACAAGAAAGGCCAAATAAGAAGAAGGGAGAGATAAAACCTCTTTATCTTAAAAGTCTTTTAGTTAACCTTAGAAATAGTCTGGGGAGCAAAACATACCGTTCTTTTTATGTTAAAAACAAGACAAAGACCTTTGACGCCCTAGATAACGGTCGCTTAAGTTGTGCCGCCTATGTTTCATCTATGCTTTTTATGATAGACGCCCTTAAACATCCAAGACCAACAGTGGTTTCTTTAATTAAAGAAATGCGAAAAAATAACTGGTATGAAATTAAAAAAGTTAAACAAGGCGCTGTTTTAGTTTGGGAAGAAATAAGGGATAAAAAGAATGAAGAACATCAACACATAGGTTTTTATTTGGGATCAGGCAAAGCAATTAGTAACAATAGTTTAAAAAAATCCCCAATTATGCATCATTGGACTTATGGGGAGAAAAACGGCCAACCTAAAAGGAAGATTATAGCTATCTATTGGCACGACAAACTTAATAACAATTAAAAAGCGGCGCTGGTGAAGTTAATACCCAGAAATTGTACTGTCGGGTTAAAAAGAAGCATGATGCGAATGATGAACAAAAAGATACCGATAGAAATCATCGCAAAAAGCAAGACACCGGTAAAGAAAATTAATTTAAAAGCTTTTTCCATAGAATAAATAATCTTTTAATATCTACCTAGAGTATACCCTATCTCCGTAGCGAAGGTCAATATAAGAAAGGTTAACAACCTTAGCTCCTTCCAGGCTGCCTAAGTATATTTCCAGTCTCTCTAACTGCTCGTTAATTAAGGAGGGTTCATCTGGTAAAAAGACGATTGCCCCGGTATCAAGTACTATTTTAATCGTACGCTCTTCGTTATCAACCACATACTGTCGGGGAGAGACCTTAAAAGATAGAAGTGGCCACCTTTTCTCTACCGCCAAAAAACTAGCTATGGCCTTAGCTGAATAATTCAGTTTAAGTCCTTCCATCCTATTTGCCCCATCATTGTAAATAATCGGTAATCCGTGATTTGTTTCTTCTACTAAACTAACCACCCAACCTTCCTGATCTGCTTTATAATAATTACCTCCTTCATACCACAAAACAACCGGCTCTCTTTCCTTAACTTCTATTAACAAAACCGACAAAGGTTTTTTCTTTATCTTAATTTCCAAAAAAGAAGGATGTCTTTCCATAATCGCTTCTCTTAAGGCTTCTTTATTAAAAACCCAAAGTCTATCTTGGGGAAAAATTTTAAAAAGTTTTTCTTCGCTTTGGTGACGTGCTAACATGGAAACCGTAGAGGAGCTCTCATGTTTAAGTCCCTCAACCTTAATCTCTTTAATTAAAAAAACTTCGGAAAAAATAAAGAGCCAAGATAATATGATTAAAGAAAAAAATATAACAACAACCCTAAGCTTGGTTCTTTTTGACAAAGATTGCCAGTAAGACCAAAACTTCTTTAAAAAACCGTCTTTTTTCTTTTGTTTAAAATAGGGGTTTTGGCGATGATGTCGACGACCCATCCATTTCTGGCTTCTCATAGTTATATTAATGATTTTTCCTTAAATTTTGACCTTTTAACCAAATAATTACCTTTTTTCTTTAATATTAGGTAAATTTACCTAATATAGTGCCTATTCAAGGCTCTTAAAGCCCGTATAAGGCCATAAAACCTCTGGTATGCTTACTTTCCCGTCTGCTGTCTGAAACTGCTCCATAATGGCCGCTATGGCTCTTGTAACGGCTATACCAGTACCGTTGAGGGTATGAACCAAGGCCTTTTCTCCGTTATCCTGTAAATACTTAATATTAAGCCCTCTAGACTGATAATCTCCGCATTGTGAAACAGACGTTACTTCTCCCCAATCCCCGATCTCTCCTTGGGTATTGGGCTTACCCGGAAACCAAGCCTCAAGATCAAAAGTACGTAAAGCCGGAGCTCCAAGATCAGCGGTGCAGTGATCTACGATTCTATAGGTTAAGCCAAGTGAATTAAAAATTTCTTTTTGAATAGCTAAAAGTTCATTATGAATCTTCTCACTATCTTCGGGAAGACAAAAAACAAACATCTCTACTTTATCAAACTGATGAACACGAAAAATGCCTTTGGAAAATTTAGAATAACTACCAGCTTCGGTTCTATAACAACGGGAATGAGAAACATATTTTAAGGGCAAAGCTTTTTGTTCTAAAACTTCGTTAGCATGATAAGCTCCCAAGGTTACCTCAGAAGTACCTATTAAACTCAGACCATGTTCTTCTAGATGATAAACTTGTGAAGACTCACCTCGCGGATTAAAGCCCAAAGCTTCAAGTAGCTCGGTTTTAATGAGATCAGGACCGTTAAGAGCAGAGTACCCCTTATCAATAATCATTTTCATAACATATTGAACCAAAGCTAATTGTAGAACCGCTAATTCTTTTTTTAAATAATAAAATTTCGCTCCAGTTACTTTAGCAGCTTTTTCAAGATCAAGTAAATCTAAATTTAAAGCTAACTCAAGATGATCTTTGGCCTCAAAAAAAAACTTGGGCATTTCTCCTACCTGCTCCAAAACCGGATTATTGTTTTCATCATCACTAACCAAGACTTCACTATGAGTAAGGTTAGGTACAGAGAGCCAAATCTTTTTTAAAGCTTCTTCTATGTCAGTCAACTTCTTTTCAAGCTCAACTATCTCTTCTCCAACTTTTTTCATTTCAATAATTTCTTCGGCTGAGGGTTTTTGATGTTGCCGAGAAACTTTATTACGAGTAGAACGAAGTTCTTCAATGGTGGCAATTAAAGACCGTCTATCTTCATCAAGGCGCAAAAGTTCGTCTATGTCAGCTTGTGAATTACGGTTAAGCGTATTTTGTTTAACCAACTCTGAATTTTTTCTGATAAAATCAAGATCCAACATAAAAGCTTATTAATTAAATAAAAATTAAAGTGAGACAAAAATGAATTACGCTACTTCCCTATTCCTGTTTTGGTCTTAAAAGCGGGAAGATTTGGCATTCGCGAATTGAACGGTTAGATAAGAAAGAAAAAAGTCTTTCGCTTATCCCAAAACCGCAAGTCGGGGGCATGCCGTATTCCAAAGCCTCCACAAAATCTTTGTCATTCATATGAGCTTCGTCATCACCGGCTGCTCGCAAGCTCTGTTGCTCAGCAAAACGCTCTGCTTGGTCTATGGGATCATTTAATTCACTGTACCCCTTACCCATTTCCGAACCGGCAATAATTACCTGAAAACGTTGTACTAACTTCGGATTATCCGGCATACGTTTAGCCAAAGGCTCCATAAAGACCGGTACATTAACTAAAAAGCCCGGACCGGCTAAGGTTTTACGACAATACTTCCATAGGTTGTCTATAGCTCTGGTTAAATTAAAACCGTTTTTATCGTAATTGATTTTTAGTTTTTGTAAAACCAGCTCAATTTCTTTTAGGTCTATTTTATCAATATCAACACCGGTTTTTTCTTTAATGATTGAGGTATAATCATACTCAGTCCAAGGCTGATCCAAATCAACCTCAAATTCCCCAATAGTGAATTTACTAGTATTAAAAGTTTCTTTGGCAATATGGCGATAAAGTTCAGTGACTAATTCCATGCCCATTCGGTAATCGGCATAGCCCCAATAAAACTCCATTTGGGTATAGTCTTGAGCATGTTCATGACTCATGCCTTCATTTCTAAACTGTCGCCCGATCTCAAAGGTTTTATCAAAACCCGCTACCATTAATCTTTTTTGCCAAAGTTCCCCAGCCGAGATACGTAGATAAACATTAATATCCAAAGCATGATGATGGGTTATGAAAGGTCTGGCATCGGCTCCACCCGTAGTGGTTTCTAAAACCGGGGTCTCAACTTCCAAAAAACCTCTTGAACTTAAAAACTCACGCATGGAATTCCAAAAGCGAGATCGTTTACGAATCAATTCCTTTAATTCCGGATTCATAAGAATATCCAAATATCTTTTACGTAGTCTTTCTTCTTCGTCCTGGAGTCCATGTCGCTTATCTGGTAGGGGGCGCAAAGCTTTAGTTAAAAGCTTCCAATAATCAAGTAGTAAACTTGGTTGTTCGGTTTTGGTTAAATGGCAAACACCTCGAGCTTCAATAAAGTCCCCAACATCAATGTATGAAACAAAGTCATTAAAAGATTCTTCTCCCACATTATCTGAACTTAACATTAACTGCATTCTACCGGAATCATCTTCAAGATCTACAAAGGTCAGACTACCATGGGTCCTTAAAGCCCGCACACGCCCGGCTATTACTATTTGTTTTTCAGAAGATAAGAGGTTAGTAAAATCAGCCAAAACAACACCAATCATATCGGCTCTGTTGGTTTTAGCTGGATAAGGATCAATACCCTTAGCTTTAAGTTCTTTAAGCTTAGCCAGTCTATCCTCTCTTTCGCTTACTTTTATTTCACTCATAAGAATTAATATTTAGAAAAATAAAAAATTAAGAATATAATAGTATAAAAATATAAAAAATATCTTAAACCTAAGAAATAATCAGGTCTGTTATTAATTATACGATATTTAAGGAAATAGTCAAAGAAAATAATTAAAAATACAATAAAGTTTTAATTACTTTAACACCCTATTGACAATATATGATATATATGATATAATTAATATTATAGGTTTTTTAGAGATTGTTAAATAAAAACACCGATCTTAATAGATCGGTGTTTTTATTTATGTTCGCAATAACTGTTTTTTATCCTTTATCCTTCTTAATTAATCTTAATTAACCTATCTTCTTTATAATATAAACAACTTCTCCCTTAGGGGTCTGAACCGTTACCTTATCCCCTACTTTCTTACCCTCAAAAGCCATACCCATAGGAGATTCATTGGAAATCTTACCACTTATTGGATCAGCTTCGTTAAAGCTAACAATGGTGTAATCTTTTACTTCTCCGTTAACTTCCACACTAATCTTAGATCCCATACCAACTTCGTTTTTGTTACCACCACTAACTACCGTAATGTTTTTCAGTAAAGAAGTAATTTCCATAATACGACCCTCATTAAAGGCCTGAGCCTCCTTGGCATCCGCATATTCGGCATTCTCGCTTAAATCTCCTAACTCTTTAGCCCTCTCTATCCTTTCGGCAATCTCCCGACGACGTACAGTACTTAGGGTATTAAGCTCTTCTTTTAATTTTTCATACCCCTCTTCGGAGATAATTTGTTGATCTGACATATTTTTACTTTAATTTTATTAAAATGATACTTTAAAAACCTTTAATAAAAATTTTTAGAGCAATTAATATAACTGACAATATACAACAAAAATATTTTTTTGGCAAGAGGCTGAAATTGGGGTTAAAATAAGGGGTAAATTGATTATTGCCCTGCCTGATAAAGAGCCTTTACTTCTTGTGAAGAAAGTACTCTGTTGTATAGCATAACATCATCAATTGAACCGTTAAACCAACGTTCTGTGCCAGTTGCCCAGACGCCTATGGCTCCCAGCCTCCCGTCAATATAAGTACCCAAACCAACCGATTCATAACCAACAACACCATTAACGTACATTTTATAATGTTTTGAAGCACTCTCAAAAGTTAAAGCTACATGATTCCATGCGGGATCAGCATTAAGAGGTGGCGTCGTAACAATTCTCCATGTTTGTCCATCGTACAGGCGAAAAGTTGCAAGATGAGTTGAAATGTAAGCTAAAGCTCCTCCGCCCGATACGATATTATGAAGATTTGCAACATTTGGTCTTCTTATCCAAGCCGAAAGAGTAAAGTTGGGATAAGTATTTGCTCCGGCAATTGTAATATAATCATTTGTCCCGTTAAAAACACCAGAAAAATTTCCAAATTTAGCATTATTTGTATATCTTGAACCACTACCCACCCAGTTACCGGTCTTACCTCCCACAATATCAAGAACAGAGCCGCCTGATCCTTCTTCAAAATTATAATATTGAACCAGACCACCATTAAGTCCCGAGGGGCTCATAAAATAATATCCTTTATTTAAGTTATCAAAACCTTTATCCAAACAAAAACTTATAGCATAATCATTACCGGAAGAAGTGTAATAGTAATCATAACTGCCGCAAATACCTCCTGAATCATTAGAAGGATTTTCAGGAACTTTAGACATATATACAACTGTGCCATCTGTTAATTGTCCTCCGGTTGTTATAGATGAAGGATATTCGTTATTATTAGCATAATACAATTCCAAAGCATTAGCTAAAGATTTTAAATCACTAACCCTCTTAGCATCTCTTGCCCCAGCTCGTGAATTACCTAAAGCTACTACGACCAAAGTAGACAATACTCCTATGATAGCTATAACGACTAACAGTTCTATTAAGGTAAAAGCTCTTTTGTTTTTTCTATTTATTAAAATCATATAAGCAGTTACTGACCCAGCGCATAAAGCATCTGAATTTCTTCCAAAGAAAGTACCCTATTATATATTCGGTAATCATCCATGCGACCGTAAAGACCATGTCCTCCTCCAGTGCTATAAGCATTTACAATTTTAACATGACTTGTATCTGGAAAAAGCGTTTCACTATGAAGATTAACTGTATTAACATGAACTCCGTCTTTGTAGATAGAAGCTTTTTTAGCAATCCAGTCTGTGGTGATAACATAGTGGTTCCAAGAATTTAAAGAGATACAAGAAGAACACAATGTAGAGCCAGTGTATGATGAATTTGTTCTATGCTGAATAATAAGACTACTCGAAGAATTATTTCCAAAAAGCCACACATAAGGATTTGGCCCTTGATAACTTGAACCAAATAAAGAAAAATGACCATCACTTGACCCTGTCCTATAAGCCCACATGGCAAAGGTTAGTTGTTGGTTGGGACTTGTAAAAACTTTACCCGTGGGAGTATAAGCTCTAGCTGAACTGCCGGGGAAACTAATACAGCCACCAACTCGGCAATCGGTTGAAGGTAGCCAGGCGTGGTTAATGCCGGTAAGGTTCCAGCCTGAAGAAGAATGATCAGTGGCGGTTGAACCAGATGTTTCATCAAATTTCCACCAAGCAATAAGGCCAACATTGTTAAGACCTTCTGAGGTAACAGTGTGAACTCCTGAAGCCAGAGATGGGGTATCTGAACCTAAACAAAAACCTATAACATAAGATTGCCCTGATTGAGCTTGTGAATAAAGATAATCACTATCTGGGCAATTACCATCTGTGTGAGGAGTTGGATTATTGGGTACCTTACTCATGTAGACTATTCCACCAGCTTCTAAGGGCTGTCCAGGAGAAAAATTAGCTGCTTGGGGGTATGAGTTATTATTTGCATAATACAGCTCTAGGGCATTAGCCATGGCTTTTAGATCATTTAATCTTTTAGAATCTCTAGCTTTAGCTCTTGAATCGCCTAGAGACACTATAACTAGAGTGGATAATACACCAATGATAGCTATAACTACTAATAGTTCTATTAGAGTAAAGGCTTTTTTGTTTTTTCTATTTATTAAAATCATATAAAGAATTATTGCCCCGCCATATAAAGAGCCTGTATTTCCATATCTGTAAGCGGCCTATTGTATATTCTCACATCATCTATTAATCCGTTAAAAAATTGTGCTGGTGTACCACCATCATTATGAGCACCAATATAAGTATTTAAGGGCCCGCTGATTAAAGGTGCTGAAGCGTTAGTTAAAGTATTGGTTAAATTACCGTTAATATAGACTTTTACCGTATTCCCTTTTTGAGTTAAAGCTAGATGAAACCAGTTACCGGCACTAATCGCCGTAGATGAATTAGCGTCAGTAAAGGTTGTACCATTACTAGTATACGAGCCAAACCAAGTAGCGCTTGAGTTAAAAGCAGATAAAACAAAAGCAGAAGAAGCGCCAGCTCTCGAAAAAGACATTACCCTACCCCTGGTAGTGTAATTGGTAACATTAGACCTTGCCCAAGCAGCAAAAGTCAGTTGCTGAGAGCCGGTAATATTCTGAAAGGTATTATTAAGATTCACAAAGTCACTCGTACCATTTAAAGAAATAGCTTGCCCAATAACCCCCGGAGCATACGTTCCACCAGTTAAGGTTCCATGATTATTTTGACCAGACTTATCCAAAACATCATTTTCAAAATCCCACCACCCGACCAAGCCGGCATTCCCAACTCCGTAATCGGTTGAAGCTGTATGAACACCGGCAGATAAGGATCCATTATTCGAACCAAGGCAAAAACCCAAGGAATAAGAAGTTCCAGCCCCATCAAGTGCATAAGAATAATCTTTATTAGGGCAATTTCCATCCGTTCTTGGAGTGGGATTTTCCGGCACCTTACTCATGTAAACTATATCATTAGCTTCAAGAGGGTCCCCAAAAACTAACGACGGAGGATATTCGTTATTATTTTCGTAATAAAGCTCTAAAGCATTGATCATTAACCTTACATCATTCAGTCTTTTAGAATCCCTAGCCTTAGCTCTTGAATCGCCTAGAGACACTATGACTAAAGTAGATAATATACCTATGATAGCTATAACTACCAATAATTCTATTAGGGTAAAAGCTTTTTTATTTTTAGTAATCATAGTACTATATTTATCCATTTTTTTTATTTTATAACCAGATAATTATTTATCTTCTCTTATTATAACAAAAAAAGTTTTATTTGTTATTACTTGTTACTATTTGTTGCTATTTATCTTTTACTTTCTTTTCTTCAAGGTTAAGTTCATCTAATAGGCTCTTGTCTACCGGAGATGGACTATTCATTAAAAGGTCTCTACCTTGTCCATCTTTAGGGAAAGCATACATGTCGCGAATTGAATCATTATCTGTTAAGACCATTAAAAGTCTGTCTACTCCTGGTGCGTTACCGGCATGAGGTGGAGCCCCGTATTGAAAAGCTTTAATTAGGGCACCGAAACGCCTATCCACTTCTTCGCCTTCGTAACCCGCTTTAATGAAAACCTTACGTAAAAGTTCACTGTCATGGTTTCTTACTCCCCCGCTGGAGATCTCATAACCGTTTAAAACCAAGTCATATTGATAGGCTAAAATATCCAATGGGTCTTTATTATCAATCGCCTCATGTCCTCCCTGGGGCATGGAAAAAGGATTATGGGAAAAGTCTATACCACTTGCTGTGGTGTCTGAAGCATCATACATCGGAAAGTCGGTTATCCAACACCAAGCCGCTTCATTTTGGCGAATAAAATTAAGATCTTTAGCTAAAGTAGTTCGTAGGTTTCCCATAGCCGCACAAATTTTCTTCCAAACTCCGGCAGTGAGAAAAAGAGCATCCCCTACTTTAAGCTCAGCTTCTTTGGCTAAATCATCTAGATTTTCTTGAGATAAAAACTTAGACAAAGAGCTAGTAGCGCCTTCTTCAGTCATACCAACAATCGCCAAAGTTTCCACTCCGTGTTTATTAATCACTTCCTTATATCCATCTAATTGCTTTCTACTTAAAGCTGCCCCACCAGGTACTCTTAGTCCGCGAACAACACCCTCTGGTAGAGTTTTAGCAAAAGGCGGGAATAAAGACCAGTAGTCTTTCTTGGTAAGATCAATAATTTCAAGTTCATAACGCAAGTCTGGTTTATCTGTGCCATACTTATCCATAGCCTCCCGCCAAGCTAGCCTCAAGAAAGAACCATCTGGTAGAAGATTATTCATTTTCTTTTGACTGAATTTCTCTGTCACTTCCTTCATTAAAGGTTCCATAATTACAAAAACATCTTCTTGTTCAACAAAACTCATTTCCATATCTACCTGATAAAACTCTCCGTAATGTCGGTCGTTTCTGGTATCCTCATCTCTAAAGCAAGGAGCTATTTGAAAATAACGATCCACCCCAGAAACCATCAATAACTGTTTAAACTGTTGGGGGGCTTGCGGTAGGGCGTAATAAGAGCCGGGATATAAACGAGAAGGAATTAAAAAGTCTCTAGCACCCTCGGGAGAAGAGTTAGCTAGAATCGGGGTTTGGACTTCAACAAAGTCATGCTTTTTAAAATAAGCACGGATATGGGTAAAAAGATCATCCTTAAGCTTTAACATGGCTTGCAAAGACGGTCTTCGTAAATCTAAAAACCTGTATTCTAAACGCAAAGCCTCTTTAACTTGTGAAGCACTTTCTTCGTTATTAATTTCAAAAGGCAAAACAGAAGAACGGCTTAAAACAGACAATTCTAGGACCTTAACTTCTACCTCTCCGGTAGCCATCTCGGAATTAGCCATGCCATCGGGGCGTAAGGCTACCGTACCCTTAACCTCAATTACCGATTCATGATGAAGACCCTCAAGGGCTTTAGCCGCTGCCGGGTTTAATGATGGGTCTATGGCCAGCTGGGTTAAGCCATATCTATCTCTTAGATCAAGAAAAACCAAACCACCAAGATCTCGGCGATTATGTAACCAGCCTGCTAAACAAACTTCTTGTCCTTCATTTTCTTTACGGAGCTCTCCGCAAGTATGTGTTCTTTTCATAGTCAATATTTTATTCAATAAGATAATCAAGCCACTCTTTAAGTGCCTTATTTAATACAATAATATCATGAGAAACAATAGTCAAATCCGGTAAGGCTAAAAAAGAAGAATCTTGGGTTTTTCTTAATAAAAATAAGCTTTTTAAATTAATAACCAAAGAAAGGTCTTTTTCAAAGCTTAGAGAACAATCTGCGCAAAACCAACCCCCTTCCTTGGGAAGAAGATAAGTATTTTCACCCAAAGCTTTTTGGCATTGCCGACAGTTTAGATGATCAAGACCATAACCAAGATGTTTTAAAACTTTAAGTAAAAAAACATACGAAAGAAACTGATAAACTTCACGATTAGCTTCCGTCTTATCTAAAAAAGTTAAAAAATCCAAAGCATGATCAAAAAGATGGGGATCTTGAACATCTTCTTTAATAAGCTTATTAAAAGAAGACAAGGCATAACCGGCAGCTTCAAGTTTTTCATAATCTGACTTTAGACAAGCGTAAACTCTTTGACTAACCAAAGAAGCAGCATAATCTCGACGACCAGCAATAATCATTAAGTCAACCAAATTAAAAGGCTCACTATGGGCCGACATTTTGGAATTAAACTTAAGACCTCCTCTAATTAAAAATCTTAACTTACCCTTATCCCTTGAATAAGCGGTAACTAAAGTATCAAAAGCGCGATAAGGAGAACGTTTAAGCACTAAAGCACGAGTAGAGTAAGTGGGGGTTGATGGAGTGGGCATAATAATTTTAAAAATTAAAGTCCATCAAAATAAGACTGTAAGATAACCATAGCAGCTAAAGAATCTCTCATGCCTTTTCTTTTATTTTGTTTATCCAGTGAATCCGCTTGGGCGCTGGACATTCTTTCGTCTATTAAAATAATCGGTAAATCACCAACTTCTTTTTTTAACTTGTCTAAAAAATCTTTAAAAGACTTATTGGCTTGTCCTCCCCTTAAAGACATAGGATTACCTACAATTAAGATACTTGGGTTTTCTTTCTTAATAATCATTAAAAGGTCTTTTAGGTTTTTAGCTACACCCTCTGGAGAAGCTACTTTGCTCGCCAAATCTCCGGTCGCTAAACCGATTCTGGCTTCTCCCCAATCAATACCTAAACAAAGTCCTTCTTGCATCTTATTAATTAATTATTATTAAAAGTAATATTAAAACTATTCTCTGGCCGTAGCTACTTCACAACCCCTTTCGGTTACTATAATCGTATGTTCAAAATGAGCACTTAAACTTCTGTCTGCGGTAATAAAAGTAATACCGTCTTGTCCTAGAGCGATACGCCAACCACCTAAAGTAGCCATGGGTTCAACAGCTATTACCATACCGGCTTGTAAGGCAATATTAGGGAATTCATTTTTGGGAAAAGCATAATTAGGTATCTGTGGAGGCTCATGTACCCCGTAACCAACTCCGTGTCCCACCAACTCTTTAATTACTCCCAGTTTATAGTCCTTTAGAACCTGCTCTATAGCTGAGCCAAGTTCAAGTATGGTTAATCCCGGACGAATAATTTCAATGGCTTTTTCAAGCGACAAGGCTGTACCTTCCAGTAACTTAGAAGCTTCCTCTGAAATCCTCCCCACCGGGACAGTAACCGCGGTGTCAGTATAATAACCCCTACCTTCACTAGGATATTTCATACCAATATCG
Source organism: Patescibacteria group bacterium (assembly GCA_030583705.1). NCBI lineage: Bacteria > Patescibacteria group bacterium. The sequence goes on from CP129471.1 coordinate 453,821, forward strand.
AGAGTAACAATATCTCCGTCTTTAAAGATCATATCTTTCTTAGCCGGACCATGTACAATACCCTCGTTAAGAGAAATACAAAGAATACTGGGAAAAGGCTTAGCGCCTTGATGCGAACAATATCCTTTAAAAGCCGGTGCTCCCCCAATCTTCTCCATCATTACCTCAGCTTTTTCTTCAAGATCAAAAGCTCTTAAACCCGGCTTAACCATTTTAGCTAAAGTACCCAAAATCTCGCCTAAAAGTAAACCACCCTCTTTAATTAAGGCGATTTCTTCTGCGCTTTTAATCATTTTTTTATCCATATTATCTTACTTATTTGGAGTTTTTCTTATTCTTGCTCTTATTTAATTTCTTACCCTTAACCTTAGCCGCTATCCCGTAATTTTTAAGTTGAACTCTTAATTCTTTATGTAGGGTAATAATTGACCTTTCTCCGTCTATGACAATAATTGAACCACGGCCACTAGCTTTTTCTAAAAGCGGCTGAATACTCTTATTATAATGCTCTAAACGATGACGTACCACTTTAGGCTCATCATCCGGCCGACGATAGATTTTTTCTCCACAAAGATCACAAATATCTTTTTTGCGAGGTGGGTTATAAACTAAATGATAAGAAGCACCACAACGACAAACTCGGCGACCGGTTAAACGAGTTAAAACTTCCCTATCTGGGATTTTTACTTCAATAAAATAAAGCCTATCATCCCCCTTGGTTAATTTAAGAAGATGTTTAAACTGATTCTCATTTCTCGGATAACCGTCTAAGATAAACCCGCGCTTAGTGTCCGGTTTAGTTAAACGAGCTTTAAGTATGTGATCCACTAAGGTTTCAGGTACCAATCTTCCGTCAATCATCAAGCTCTTGGCTTTACGACCCAAAACACTACCGGTTTTTTGTTCACGTCGCAAAAGCTCACCAGTAGAGATGGTGGGGATATTAAGCTTCTCAGCTAAAAGATCGGACTGGGTACCTTTTCCGGAACCAGGAGGACCGAAAAAAACTAAAATTGTACGAGGCATGTTTTAATAATTAAGAATAATTAATACTTCTATAGATTAACATAAATAGAAGAAAAAATCAAATAAATAGGCTATTTTTATTGCGCAAATCTAATTAAAGATATTTCTTGGGCAGATAAAGATCTATTGTAAATACGGACTTCATCCATGTAACCATTGAATTGTCTAAAAAGTAAATTACCAAACTGACTATCGCTGACATTGTGATTATTAAAAATTTGATTATTTCCAATCATTTGTCCGTTAACCCAAAACTCCAAATTATCACCTCTTTTAACTCCAGCAACATGATACCAAGTATCAAGCGTGGAAAAAGTTGAAGTAGTGGCACAAGAGCCTGCCCAATAAGTCCAAGCAGAGCAACCGGGCCAAGTAGCTTCTTGAATCATATAAAGAAATCTTATATTGTCTACATCCCAATCTCCTCTATAACGAAAACGGTAAAGCCCATTATTAATTAAATCAACGGAAGCTTGCCAAGCTATGGGTCTTATCCAAAAAGCAACAGTAAGATTTTCGGTAATTCTTAAAGAATTATCATTCCCAACATTTACGTTTTGAGTGGATGAAGTAAACCTTAAACAAGAACCAATGCGACATTCATTCTCAGGCTGCCAAGTAACTCCAGCACTTAGGGTTCCATTATTTCCGTTACCAGAACTATCTTGAGTATTAAGACCAGATCCTTCTTCAAACTTCCAAAAACCAACCAAAGATGGATCTATGGGTCCACTTGAAGAAAGAACAACAGTACCTGATTCTGATGAGCTAGAAGCAGAGCCTAAACAATAATGAATTACATAATCTTGTTGATTATCCAATGGGGTATAGCTGTATTCTTCATTTGGGCAATCACCATCTGTCCTAGGTGTTGGATTATTTGGCACCTTGCTAATATAAACTATATCATTGGCTTCTAGGGGTTGTCCCGGAGTAAGAGATGAAGGATATTGATTATTATCTGCATAATAAAGCTCTAAAGCATTAACTATTGATCTTGCATCGTTTAATCTTTTAGAATCTCTAGCCTTAAATCTTGAATTACCTAAAGCCACTATGGCCAAGGTTGAAAGAGTACCTATAATAGCTATTACTACAAGGAGTTCTATAAGAGTAAAAGCTTTGGGGATATTTTTAGACATAAGATTATTATAACACAAAAAATCTATATATTAAAAAGAGCCCGTTAAGGCTCTTTTTAATTAATATTTATTATAATTTACTAGATCTATATAATAATTTAATCCATGCTATACTCTCTCATCGTCACCTGGGACTGTATCTGTTTAACAGCGTCAATAACCACCGAAACAACGATCAATAGGCTGGTACCTCCAATAGCCAAAGAAGGTAGCCCGGAAAAAGCTTGGAGTATTAAAGGTAAAACCGCAATAGTAGACAAGAAAAGAGCTCCAACTAAAATGATCTTATGGGTCGTATTACCCAAATATTCCGTTGTATGTCTACCTGGACGGATACCAGGAATAAAGCCTCCCTGTTTCTGAAGATTCTCGGCAATTTTTGAAGGATGAAAAACGATTTCGGTATAAAAATAAGTAAAGCCGAAAACCAAAAGAAAGTACATAATACCGTAAGCCAACTGATCATTAAAGAAATTAATCACCCACTGAGCCGCTGAAGCCAAGGTCGGACTGGCCGCCCCGACAAAAAACTGGGCTACCATCGGAGGAAAAAGTACCACTGAAATGGCAAAGATAATTGGGATAACTCCGGCCATATTAACACGTAAAGGCAAGTGGGTTGAATTACCACCAAAAGAATGCCCACCTCTCATTTGCCTGGCATATTGCACAGGGATATTACGTTGACCCTCGTTAATTACTACTACACCGACAACCGTAATAAGGCCGATAACCAAAAGACCAATAATAGTGGTTAGCATATCTGGCGTATAGTTTAATGAAAGTTCCTGGACAGCCGAAGGCAGACCAGCAATAATACCGGCAAAGATCATTAAAGAAATACCGTTACCAACTTTCTTTTCACTAATTAATTCTCCAAGCCACATTAAGAAAATAGTACCAGCGGTAACAGTGGCCATAATAGTAAAGTAATCAAAAGGGCTTAAATCTTGAATAACACCAGCACCAGTATTTCTTAAAAGTATAATCATGCTATATGACTGGATCATAGCAAAAGGCACAGTCGCCCAACGAGTCCACATAGTTATCTTTCTCTTACCAGCCTCTTCTTTGTTCATTTCTTCAAGCTTCGGAATTAACATGGTTAAGAGCTGGAAAATAATAGAAGCAGTAATGTAGGGACCAACTCCCATCATCACAATGGAAAAGTTCTCCATACCACCACCAGAAAAAATATTTAAAAGACCCAAAATGTCATTACCAGCAAAAAAAGTTTTTAGGGCTTCAGGATTAGCTCCTGGTACCGGAATATGAGCAGCTATTCGGAAAATAACCAACATAGCCAAAACAAACAACACACTGTTGCGTATTTCTTCAATTCTCCAAATTTTCAAAAGTTTTTCCATATTAATTATAGAAGGAAAGGTTTAGAGTTTTAATCTTAGCTAAGATTACCACCCATTTTTTCAATAATAGCTTTAGCTCCTTCGCTGGCCTGAATATCTTTAATTTGTAAATTTTTCAATTTAAGATCTCCCTTAACCACTATTTTAGCTTTTTCTCTTAAACCAAGCAAGTTAAGACGTCTTAAAATAACCGGATTAACCGTTGCTCCATCAGTTAAGGCCTTATTAAGCATATTAAAAGTAATAACCTTAGCTTTAGCATGATAAGAAGTAAAACCACGAGATTTAGGGATACTCAAAAGACGCTGTCTCATACCAAGACGCTTTAAACCACTCACACCAGAGCGAGATTTCTGTCCTTTAAGACCACGGGTGGAATAAGTACCATGTCCGGAAGCATTACCTCGTCCGACGCGCTTACGGTCCTTGTTGGTCTTATTACCCTTAATGTTAGATAAAGAAAGTGTCATATATTTATTATTACCGATTATTTTGGATTACTCAACCTTAGATTCAATTTTTTCGCTTTTTTTGTTTGACTTGTCTGATTTATCACTAACGGTTTTTTCAGCTTGTTTATTACCTTCATCGATTTCACCTTTATTCTCCTTACTTTCCTGATTCTTGTCATTTTTAGATTTACGAGGAGCCTTTAGTGACTTAAGCGCTTCCATAACACATTTAGCGTTATTAACTTTATTATTGGTACCAAGAATCTTACTGGAAACGTTATGGACACCGGAAAGTTCAAGAATGGTTCTAACAATACCCCCGGCAATAATACCTCGTCCGGCAGCGGCCGGTTTAAGTAAAATATGGGCTGCGCCAAATCTATGATCTACAGCGTGTGGAATAGTGTGCCCGGAAACAGACACGTTAACAATATCTTTTTTAGCCTGGTTAACCGCTTTTGAAACAGCAATGGTAACATCAGCTCCCTTAGCTAAACCAATGGCCACTCTCCCCTTTTTATCTCCAATAGCCACACAAGCTCTAAAGCGCATTCTCTTACCACCGGCCATAACACGAGTAACACGAGCAATATCTATAACTCTTTGTTCAAATTCTTCAGCCGGCTTTTCCTCACGAGCTCCTCTACGACCTCGTCTTTCTCCGCCCTGTCTTCTACCTCCTCCGCCTGCGCGTCTTTCTCCACCGCGACCGCGAGTCTGCCCAGCTGAAGATTTCTTTTCTTCAGTTCCCTTTTGTTCTTGATTGTTGGTTTGTTCAGTCATAAATGAAAATTAAATTAAAATTGCAAGCCTGCCTCGCGAGCTCCTTCAGCGGCAGCTCTAACTCTTCCGGTATAACGATTACCTCCACGATCAAAAACAACTTTATCAATCTTTAAATCCTTAGCTTTTTCAGCCAAAAGAATGCCAACCGCTTTAGCTGTTTCGGTTTTATTACCCTTGGTCTTTACTTCTCTTGAATGAATACCGGCTAAAGTCTTACCAGAAGCATCGTCTATTAACTGTACATAAAAATGACGATTGCTTTTGGAAACATTAAAACGAGGGCGCTCAGCCGTACCGACAATAACCGAACGAATCTTTCTTTGTCGGCGTTTTTTAATCATTAAAGTTTGTTGCTGCTTGTTCATATAGATAAATTACAACTATTTTAACTAAGATCCTTTAGTGGCGGTCTTACCGGCCTTACGGCGGACAATTTCGTCGCTATAACGGATACCCTTACCCTTATAAGGTTCAGGTTTCTTAAGTTTACGAATTTGGGCGGAGATTTCTCCAACTAATTGCTTGTCTATACCAGAAATTGTAATACTATTACCTTCTACTGTAGCTTCAGTGCCCTCTGGTAAAGAAAAATTAATCGGATGAGAAAATCCCAGGTTTAGAGTTAAGGCCTTACCTCCTCCGGACACCTTATAACCAACACCTTGAATTTCCAACTTCTTACTAAATCCTTCACTAACACCAATTACCATATTTTTAATAAGGCTGTAATAAAGACCCCACATGGCTCTTTCTTTACGATTATCCTTATTAGCTACTGAAACCTTAATTACCTTTTCATCAATAACAACACTAACCATACCTCCAATAAGCTGCTTAAGCTCTCCTTTAGGGCCTTTAACCGTCACTAAGCTATCACTGTAAGAAGCGCTAACACCGGTTGGTAATTCAATTGGTAGTTTTCCTAATCTGGACATATTGGTTTAATAAATTTCACAAATAATTTCTCCTCCGACATTACGTCGCTTAGCCTCACGATTGGTCATTAACCCTTGAGAAGTGGAAATAATAGCAATACCATAGTGGTTCAAAACTCTTGGTAAAGAATCTTTACCAACATAAACCCGACGACTTGATTTACTGATTCTCTTAATGGAAGAAAAAGTCGGAAGACCGTTAGGGCGATACTTAAGCTCCAAACGCAATTGGGCAAAGCCTTTATCTGTAGCTGGTATAATTTCGGCTTTGTTAATCCAGCCGTTTTCTTGAAGCAGCTTGGCAATATTGAATTTTAACTTACTCGTAGGCAAAATCACCTCCGAAGCTTTAACAGCGGCGGCATTTCTGATACGAGTTAACATGTCTGCAATTGGGTCAATCATACAATTATACAAATTAATTACCAGCTGGATTTTTTAATTCCGGGCAAGTCGGTATTGTTGGCAAATTCTCTGAAACAAATTCTACACAAATCAAAGTCACGCATATAGCCGTGATTACGACCACAACGCCAACAACGACGAATTTTTCTGGTGGAAAACTTCGGAGTTTTCTTTGATTTTTCTATTAGAGCTTTTCTAGCCATACAATTATTTACTTAAATTCTTTTTAAAAGGAAAACCGAGCAGACGAAAAAGCTCAAGCCCTTCATCCTTTGTTTTAGCGGTAGTGGAAATATTAATTTCCAAACCGTGCACGTTTTCAACTTCATCAAGCTTAATTTCCGGAAAAGCGATATGCTCCTTAAAACCAACAGATAAATTACCGCTTCTATCCACTTTACTTTCCTCAATACCTCTAAAGTCTCTTACTCTTGGGAAAGTAATATTAACCAACTTGGTTAGAAAATCATACATTCTGTCTCCTCGCAAAGTAACCGTTACTCCAACAATATTACCTTCACGAACCTTAAAACCAGCAATAGACTTCTTAGCTTTAGTTAAAATAGCTCTTTGTCCGCTGATTCTGGAAAGATTTTCGGCCACAGCGTCAATATATGACTTTTCTTTAGTAAATCGTCCCACACCAACATTAATGGTAACCTTAAGCACTCTCGGTACAGCCAATAGGTTGGTATAACCGAAACGCTCCTTAAGAGCCGGGACTATTTCTTTTTGGTATAATTCTTTAAGTTTCATAAAGTTAGTCTATGGTAGCTTGACATTTTTTGCAAATACGAACCTTGACACGACGCTTTTGGCTATCTGAAGTCGGTTCTAAAAACTTCTTACCAATCCTGGTTGGTTTTTCACATTTCGGACAAACCAACATAAGGTTAGACAATCTAATCGGTGCCGGAAATTCAATCCTTTGTCCTTGCTCACCTTTTTTACGAGGACGCATGTGCTTAATTAAAAGGTTAACGCCTTCAATGCTGGCGCGATCCGTTTCAACCAAGACCTGCAAAACCTTACCGGTTTTACCTTTGTCCTTGCCTGCCAACACTATTACTTTGTCATTTCTTTTGATATTCATATCAATTTCTTTAAATAACTTCAGGAGCCAAAGAGGCTATCTTCGTATAACCGGCCCGACGAACTTCACGCGGAATGGGTCCGAAAATACGGGTACCTCTTGGTTCTCCGTTCTTTTTATCAATAATAACGCAAGCATTATCGTCAAAGCGAACATAACTACCGTCTGTACGACGAATTTCTTTTTTAACTCTAACCACCACTGCCAGTAAAATATCACTTTTTTTAACCATGGAATGCGGTGTAGCCTGCTTAACTACTACAGTAATCTTTTCGCCAACTCTAGCATAGCGCTTACGATAACCGCCGAGCACGCGAATACACTGGACGCGTTTAGCGCCTGTGTTATCTGCTACTTTTAACATGCTTTGAACTTGAATCATACTGGTTAGTTAAGTGTTATATACTTTATTTATTAACAAATTAATTTATTTTTATTGGTAAATCACTCGCCAACGCTTCTCTTTAGACAAAGGGCGACATTCCACTAAAGAAACCTTATCCCCTTCCTTAAAGCGATTCTCGGGATCATGAACCTTATAACGACTAGTTGAAACATAACGACGGTGGTACTTGGAATTAATCTTAACTGTTTCCACGGCTACCACTACGGTTTTGTCCATTTTATCGCTAACCACCACACCCTTAAAAACTTTTTTAATAATGGGCTTGGTTTCAACTTGTTCTGTAATCTTATTATTTTTCATATAATTAACGCTTTTCATTAATAACGGTTAAAAGACGTGCGACCAAAAGACGAAGTTCTCTAACCTCACGAACATCTTTAAGTTGCTTATTGGCATCCTTAAAGCGCAAGCGCCTTAAATCTTCCCGCTTTTCGCCAAGCAGCTTATGTAGATCAGATAATTCTTTTTTTCGTAAATCTTGTAATTCCATAAACCTTAATTAATGTTTTTTAACAAAAATGCACTTAACGGGTAGCTTATAAGCAGCTAAACCCATAGCTTCTCTGGCTTGTTTTTCCGTTACTCCTTCAATTTCAAAAATAATCATACCGGGTTTAACAATGGCTACGTAATGATCTACTGAACCCTTACCTTTACCCATAGGAATTTCACCGCCTTTTTTGGTAACAGATTTATCCGGGAAAATTCTAATCCACAGCTTACCTGTTCTTTGGACATAACGAGTTATAACCCTACGAGCAGATTCTATTTGTCTAGCCGTCACCCAACAAGCTTCAATACTCTTTAAGCCGTAACTGCCAAAACCAAGGTTAATCAGACGGGAAGCCTTCCCACCCCTGGTGAGCTTGTGTGATTTGCGATATTTTGTCTTTTTGGGTGCCAACATATTATTTCTTTACGTTTTTCTTATTAACGGTTACCACTGAACCAGCTTCTTCTCTTTTATTAAAAATCTCTCCGCGGTAAACCCACACTTTAATGCCAATTAAACCAAAAGTTGTCAAAGCCGTACCGCGAGCATAATCAATGTCCGCGCGTAAAGTTTGCAAAGGCAATTTGCCGGAAACCAACATTTCGCTTCTAGCTATTTCAGCACCGTTTAAGCGTCCAGAAACCATTACTTTAACACCCATAGCACCAGCTCTTTCAGCCCGACTAATAGCTTGCTTCATAACTCTCTTAAAAGGCATTCTTTTTTCCAAATCAAGAGCTATGGACTGAACCAAAACCTGAGCGCTTAAATTCGGACGATCTATTTCATTAACATTAACGTTTATTTCACCTAAACGAAAATTCTTTAAGAATTTAGTATGGAGCTTTTTCTTAAGGTTGTCAATGCCCGCTCCACCACGACCGATAATTAAACCAGGCTTAGCAGTAAAAATAGTGACTACAATCTTTTTACCAGAAGGTCTTTCAATTTCCACCTGATGAATACCAGCTTCGCGTAAATCTTTAACTAAAAACTTACGGATTAAAACATCCTGTTTTACTTGAGCAATATAATCCCTACTGGTCGCAAACCACTTGGAAGGCCAGGTTCTGGTTATACCTACACGAAAGACTTTTGGATTAACTTTCTGTCCCATATAATTTTATAAATAAATTAACCGCTCTTGCGCCTAAAGATCTTAGAAGTAAAACCTTGGGCACCGCTTTGTCTACCACCGCCTTCTCGACGAGGATTAACGGCTGACTTGTCTTTTTCCAAGCTTTCCGCTGACTTAAGCGTATCTTTATCTTCAACTTTAATATCACCCTTCTCGGCTGGTGCTGCACCAAGCTTAATAGGTTCAACTATTTTGCTCTTCTTACCCTCTTTTAGTCCGCTATCCTTAATCTCACCCAAAATAACACTAACATGACTCATTCTTTTTCGCAAAGGAGTAGCTCTTCCGTGAGCTCTAGGTAACCAACGTTTTAAAACCGGACCACCATCTACTCTTATTTCTTTAATAAAAAGATTATCCGCTGCTAATTGGAAATTATGAGTAGCGTTAGCGACTGCCGAATCAATGACTTTCTTAATCGGAGTAGCCGCAGACTTATTAGCTACAGATAACTGGTTAAGAGCTTCCTGTATTTTTTGTCCGCGCACCAAACCAGCCACCAAGCGCATTTTGCGAGGCGAAATTCTTACAAATTTGGCAATTGCTTTAACTTCCATATTGAAAAATTATTATTTACCTTTTTGCGCCTTGGCTATTTTACCGCCATGGCTAACAAATTTTCTAGTAGGAGAAAATTCTCCTAACTTATGACCAATCATATTCTCATTAACTAAAACCGGTGTATGAACCTTACCGTTATGTACGCCAATTGTAAACCCAACCATCTCTGGCGTAATAGTAGCAGATCTGTCCCAAACCTTAATAACGGTTTTATCACCGGGCTTAAGGTTTTGAATCTTTTTTAACAGCCTTTCGTTAATGTATGGGCCTTTTTTAAGACTTCTTGACATATTTTTTATTTCTTCCTGCCTTTACGGCTTTGAATAATTAATTTACCAGAAGCTTTCTTCTTTGATCTGGTCGGAACTCCATAAGCATTCTTACCCCATTTGGTCTTAGGATGCTTCAAACCGATTGGCTGGTTACCTTCACCTCCACCGTGTGGGTGATCTACTGGGTTCATAGCTGTTCCTCTAACGGTTGGGCGACGTCCAAGTAAACGACTACGTCCGGCTTTACCTAATTTAACATGACGTCTATCTGCGTTACCTACTTGACCAATAGTACCCAAGCATTCTTTTTTAACCAAACGAATTTCTCCGGAAGGTAGCTTCAACTGGGCGTATTTCTTTTCAACCGACATTATATAAAGAGCATTACCGGCACCGCGAGCTAACTGTCCGCCTTTACCGGGCTCTAATTCAACGTTATGAACAGGTAGGCCAACTGGAATGTGTTCTAAGGGCATAGCATTACCGACTGAAGGTTCAATAGCTTTATTATCGCTCAAGATAACAGTTCCAACCTCTAGACCAGCAGGGACAATCATGTAACGCTTTTCTCCATCTTTATAGAATATTAAACCGATACGAGAACCTCTGTTCGGATCATACTCAATAGTCTTAATCGTACCAGGTACACCGAATTTATCTCTTTTAAAGTCAATTGTTCTAATATAGCGCTTAACCCCTCCGCCACGATGACGTACGGTAATCTTACCCTGGGCATTACGACCGGCAAATTGTTTACGAATCGTCAACAAGGCACGATGCGGATTCTTGGTAGTAATATCCGAAAAGTCTTCAAAGCTGGCGCCGCGAAGTCCGGGGGTGGTAGGTTTTGCTTTCTTAATTGCCATATAATTCTAATTAAACACCTTCGTAAAGACTAATGGTTTTGCCTTTAGGCAAAGTAACAATCGCTTTTTTCCAATCCTTTCTTTTTCCAACAGTGCGACCAAAACGCTTGGTTTTACCTTCCATAACTATCATGGAAACTTTGGTTGGAGTAAGTCCGTAAATTTCTTTAATCGCTTTAGCTACTTCAATCTTATTGGCCTTACGAGCCACCTCAAAAGTATATTGCCCAAAAGCTTGTTGCTGGGTAACTTTTTCAGAGATTAAAGGACGAACTAGGATTCTGTAAGCTTGAGAAGTCTTAATGGTCTTTTCTTTCTTGTCATTAACCTCAACCTTCTCGCTAACAACTTCCTTATCCTTAACCACGACTTCATCAACCGTTTTTTCTTCAACAGTCTTATCTTCAGTCTTTTTTTTGCGATTTAGAATACCCATATATTTATTGCTTCTGATAACGCTCTTCAATAATCTTTAAAGCCCTATCTGTTAAAAACAAGTTGGGATAATGAAGAACATCAACAATATTAAGGTTATCAACATTAATCATCTTAACATCTGGTAGGTTTCTGGCGGAATTTTTAACTGTCATCTCGGCAGAAGAATCAATCATTAAAATTTTACCCTGGTTTTCTTCCAAAGCGTTGGCACGAACTTTATCAATTATTCCTTTAAAGATTTTGGTTTTAAACTCCTCAATTTTCAAATCATCCAAAATAACCAACTTTTTATTAATAACCTTATCGGATAAAACAATCTTAAGAGCCTTGCGCTTCATTTTTAAGTTAAGATCTTTGCCAAAACTTCTTTGGTTGGTTGGACCAAAAGTTACACCTCCGCCAATCCAAATTGGGCTACGGCTTGAACCAGCTCTAGCTCGGCCGGTACCTTTTTGTTTCCAGGGTTTTTTACCACCACCACGCACTTCGCTACGATCTTTAGTGTGAGCCAAAACTTTCCTTTCGTTGGACATCTGGGCTACTAAAGCCTGATGAACCAAGGATTTATTTGGGCTAACGCCAAAAACCGCTTCAGACAATTCTGTTTGTCCGACTTCTTCTCCGTTTTGATTGTGGATTTTATAAGAAATCATATAATTAAGATTTTTCTTCTTTATTCTCAACTTCTTCAACAACCTCAGCTACTAGGGCTTCTTCAGTTTTTTCTTCAGTTGCTTCTTCGCTTGTTTCTTTATTCTCCTCAGTTGTTTCCATAGCTACTTCTTCTTTTACTTCCGCTTCTTCCTTAGCTTCTTCTACTACTTCTTCCTTAACTTCTTCAGGTTGCTCGGTTTCTTCTTTAACTTCTTCTTTATTTTCATCTGCAGTTTCTTCTTTTTCTTCCTTTACTTCTTCTGAAATAACCTTCATAGCTTCTTCTTTACTTAAAGGAGTTACCTCCCCTTCTGAAGAAAGCATAATAAGTCCATTACGAGCTCCTGGTACAGCTCCCTTAACATACAAGCTACCATCTTTCTCGTCAATGGCAATAACTTCAACATCATGCAAAGTTACACTGTCTCCTCCCATCCTACCAGCCATACGGGTACCTTTAAAAACGTGCTGAGGTCCTGTTGAACCGATGGAACCAGGCATTCTTAACTGATCCTTGTTACCATGGGTAGCGTCTTGTCCATGGAAACCATGGCGTCTAACTACTCCTTGAAAACCCTTACCCTTTGATGTTCCGACAATCGTTAAACGATCTCCAACTTTAAAAGAAGAAACAGTAACATAATCCCCAGATTGGAGATTAAGAGCAGAATCTTGGCCAGATAATCTAAACTCCTTAACATAACGGAAATTACCAAGTTCTTTATATTCACCAAGTTGCGGTTTTCTTATATTCTTGGTTGCCTTAACGCCAAAACCTACCTGCACAGCGTTATAGCCGTCCTTTTCATCGGTTTTATGACGAATAACCACACAAGGACCGGCTAAAATACGGGTTACGGGAACAACCGTGTCCTGTTGCCAAATTTGAGTCATGGCGATTTTTTTTCCAAGAATAAATTTCATAATTATAAAAAAAGAAAAATCGGATCAAGGATATGACCGATTCCCAGCTGACAAAAGTTCGGGCTAAATTAAGTCCGTATAAAGAATTGTCTTGTAAATCCCGGGAGGGCTTATCCTTTCAGCTGTCTTAGTCTTTTATTTATCCACTTCTCCTTCTCGGAGGTTAAATAAATAAGATTAAAACAGTCTTAATTAAATCTTACATTTTTATTTCAACATCAACGCCGGTGGGTAAATTAAGATTACTTAGGGCTTCAATGGTGGCGGCGGAGGGTTCAATGATGTCCAACAGTCTCTTGTGGGTTCTCATTTCAAACTGATCCCGCGCATCTTTGTGAACAAAAGTTGACGAATTGACCGTGTATTTCCTCTTCTCTGTTGGTAGAGGAATCGGTCCGTAAAGCTGCGCGCCGGTTCTTTTGACGGTTTCAACAATAATTCTTGTTGATTGGTCAATAATCTTATGATCAAAGGAGCGAATTTTAATTCTCACCCTTTGCTTAAAGTCGGCGGCCGTCTTAGCCGTCTCAACAACATTTTTTTCAACTTCTGTCATAAATTAATAATTTACTGACTTATAATTAAGTACAGATAAATCCTTCCGTCGTTTAAGACGGAAGGAGGAAATCTTTACTTAAGAATCTTAACTACTACACCAGCACCAACAGTGCGTCCGCCTTCGCGAATAGCAAAGCGTTGCTTTTCTTCCAAAGCGACCGGAGAGATTAATTTAACATTTAAATTAACGGTATCACCGGGCATAACCATTTCAGTACCTGCAGGTAATTCAACCTCACCGGTAACATCAGTGGTTCTGATATAAAACTGTGGCTTGTATCCCTTAAAGAAAGGCTTATGGCGTCCACCTTCATCTTTACTAAGAACGTAAACTTCACATTCAAATTCAGTATGAGGGGTAACTGATCCGATCTTAGCCAAAACCTGTCCGCGTTCAACATCATCTTTCTTGGTACCGCGCAAAAGCAATCCGGCATTATCACCAGCTCTACCTTCGTCAAGTAACTTGTTAAACATTTCAATGCCAGTAACTACGGTCTTTTTAGTTTCACGCAAACCGACAATTTCTACTTCATCGTTAACCTTAATAATACCTCTTTCAACACGTCCGGTAACAACCGTACCACGTCCTTCAATTGAGAAAATATCTTCAATAGGCATTAAGAAAGGCTTTTCAATATCACGTTCTGGTTCAGGAATGTGTTCATCAAGAGCTTTAACCAATTGCATAACAGCTTCTCCATATTCTCCAGTTGGATTTTCCAAAGCTTTTAAGGCACTACCGCGAATAATTGGGGTAGTATCACCAGGGAATTCGTATTTTTTAAGTAAATCTTTAACTTCTTCTTCAACTAAGTCAATAAGTTCTTTGTCTTCCACCATGTCGCACTTGTTCAAGAAAACAACAATATAAGGCACACCAACCTGACGAGCCAACAGAATGTGTTCACGAGTCTGAGGCATAGGTCCATCAGTGGCAGAAACTACTAAAATAGCTCCGTCCATCTGGGCGGCACCGGTAATCATGTTTTTAACATAGTCAGCGTGACCAGGACAGTCTACGTGAGCGTAGTGTCTGGCTTCCGACTCGTATTCAACGTGAGCGGTAGCGATGGTTATACCGCGAGCCTTTTCTTCAGGCGCGGCGTCAATCTGGTCAACATCCTTACTGGATGCGGACAAACCCCTATCAGCCAAAACCTTTAATAAGGCGGCGGTCAAAGTGGTTTTACCGTGGTCAACGTGTCCAATGGTACCAACGTTAACGTGCGGTTTACTTCTTTCAAATTTGTCTGCCATATTTTTATAATAAATTATAAGATTTAAAGGTATAAGGTTCGTCAAGCTAATAATGAACTTGCTTAACCAACCTTATATCTTTGCCTAACCTATAATTGTAAAAATTAATTAAATAAAAATTTTAATCAAATTACAGAACCTCGTCAGCTTCACGCCGGCGAGAGTCCGGGATACTCCAAGGGTTTTTTGAATCTTTTGGCCGACTAAAATTGCTTTGGCCATTAACCTTTGGAGGTCTCCAATCCATTAAAGGCGTTAGAGACTCAGCTTTCTTCTCTTCTTTCTTCTCTTCCTCTTTAGCTAAATGACTATGGTTTCCATCCTTTCTAACCTCGTCTTCGTTCTTGCTTAAGGACTGTAAAACCTGGCCATTTTTCCATTTAGCTATATCGGAGTTTATTTTATCAATAAGCTCATCTTCTGTCAAGCTTTCTGTCTTAAGGGATCTTTTAATCATTTCTTCGTAGTCTCTAAGCCCGCAAACCACATAAGATTTTTCAGGCTCAGCCTTATCAAAGACAATCACTTTATCCCCGGTTTTATTAATTAAATCAATTAACCTTTGGATATGATCATTCATAAAAGATTCTTAAAATTACTTGAAAAAGACTAAACTATTGTAACCGATAAAGAAAAAGAGGTCAAGAGGGTAAAACTGTTAATAATTTATTTACCCTTACCACCAGCGATTTCTTCAGCCACATGACGCGGAACTTCGTTGTAATGCAAGAATTCCATACTGTAATTGGCTCTACCTTGGCTCATGGAACGAAGTTGGGTGGCATAACCAAACATTTCAGCTAAAGGCACCTTAGCATCAACCACCTTCAAATTACCCCTATCTGTCATTTGATCAATTTGTCCTCTTTTGGAATTAAGGTCTCCAATTACATTACCCATGTACTCTTCAGGAGTAGTTACCTCAACTTTCATAATCGGTTCAAGTAGTATAGCCGAAGCCTTACGACAAGCCTCTTTAAAAGCTAAAATACCAGCCATTTTAAAGGCTGCCTCAGAAGAGTCTACTTCATGATAAGAACCGTCATAAACAGTGGCCTTGACGTCAACAATTGGGTAACCGGCAACCACACCTTTGTCTAAAGCTTCTTTAAAGCCCTTTTCAATAGCCGGGATATATTCTCTTGGAATAACTCCACCTTTAACTTCATCAACAAACTCCGAGCCCTTACCAGCCTCTTGTGGCTCAATACGTAGCCAACAATGTCCATATTGTCCTCTTCCTCCAGACTGTTTAATGTATTTTCCTTCAGCTTCAGCTTTATTACGAATGGTTTCGCGATAAGAAACCTGGGGTTGCCCGATATTGGCCTCAACATTAAATTCTCTTTTCATTCTATCTACAATAATATCCAAGTGTAATTCGCCCATACCGGAAATAAGGGTCTGATTAGTTTCTTCATCAGATTCAACACGAAAAGTCGGATCTTCTTCAGCTAAACGAGCTAAAGCCAAACCCATTTTTTCTTGGTCAACTTTAGTTTTAGGTTCAACGGCAATCTTAATAACTGGCTCTGGGAAAGAAATACTTTCCAAGAGAAGGGGGCGATCAACATCACATAAAGTATTACCAGTATAAGTTTCTTTTAAACCAATAGCAGCCGCAATGTCTCCGGAGTAAATAGCATCAATTTCTTCACGATGATTGGCATGCATTCTGACCAATCTACCAATTCTTTCTTTTTTGCCAGTAGAAGAGTTAAAAATATAAGAGCCGGAACGAAGAACACCAGAATAAACACGAACAAAACAGAGTTTTCCGACAAAAGGATCGGTAGCTATTTTAAAAGCTAGGGCAGAAAAAGGCTCACTGTCTTCCACTTTAACGATAATCTTTTTTTCTTCATCATCAATGTCCATACCTTCCAACATCGGTACGTCAAGTGGTGAAGGCAGATAATCGTTAACTGCATCCAAAACTAACTGTACACCAATATTCTTTAAGGCAGTACCACAAAAAACCGGATAAACTTCATTGTTAATAACCGCTTTACGTAAAGCTTTTTTAAGATCTTCAGCTTCAATAGTTTCACCACCAAGATATTTTTCAGTCAAAGCTTCATCACATTCAACAATTTTTTCAATTAATTCTTGACGATGTTTTTCAACTTTTTCTTTCATGTCTTCAGGAATATCAATCTTGTTAATCTGTTCACCGTTTTGTCCTTTAAACTCATAAGCCTGCATAGCGATCAGGTCAATTACGCCACTCATATTTTCTTCAGCCCCGATCGGTAATTGAGCAGCTACGGCCTTTGGATTTAATCTTTGACGAATTGAATCAAGGCTCATATAAAAATCAGCACCCATTTTATCCATTTTATTAACAAAACAAAGACGAGGTACATGGTACTTATCAGCTTGGCGCCAAACGGTTTCAGATTGAGGTTCAACACCAGCAGATCCGTCAAAAACAGCTACAGCTCCATCTAAAACACGCAAAGATCTTTCCACTTCAACCGTAAAGTCAACGTGTCCAGGGGTATCAATAATGTTAATTCGGTTATCATGCCAAAAACAAGTAGTAGCCGCCGAAGTAATAGTTATACCACGTTCTTTTTCCTGCTCCATCCAGTCCATTTCAGCCGCACCTTCGTGTACTTCTCCAATTTTATGCTTTTTTCCAGTATAAAACAAAACGCGCTCGGTAAAAGTAGTTTTTCCGGCGTCAATATGGGCCATGATGCCGATATTTCTGGTATTTTGGAGTGAATATTCCCTAGCCATAGTTATTAAATTATTTTAATTAATTTTTAGCGTGCAAAATGAGCAAAAGCCTTGTTAGCTTCAGCCATTTTTTGGACGTCAAGTTTTTTCTTAATTGAAGCGCTTTCTCCTTTAGAAGTATCTATTATCTCCATGGCCAATTTTTCAGCCATTGGCTTACCTTTGCGAGCGCGAGCTGCTTGTATTATCCAACGACAACCAAGCATAAAGCGACGATCCCCTCTTACCTGATAAGGAATCTGGTAGTTGGCTCCACCAACTCTTCGGCCTCTTACTTCCAAAGATGGAGAGACTAGTTTTATAGCCTTGTTAAAAACATGGCGAGGATCTTGTCCTGTTTTTTCCTTTATAATATCGAAAGAAGTGTAGACCACTTTTTGGGCTACGGATTTTTTACCGGCATACATAATGTAATTGATGAATTTGGCTATTTCAACATCACTGTACTTAACATCCGGTTGGATTGAACGTTTGGCGGCGGGTTTTCCTCTCATAAATTTAAAATAATTTAGTTATCTATAGTTTAATTAAGCTTTAGGCTTTTTAGTCCCATAGCTACTGCGGCTCTGTCTACGAGCTTCTACTCCCTGAGCGTCATAAACACCACGAATAATCTTATAACGAACACCTGGTAAGTCCTTAGTACGACCACCTTTTATTAAAACAATAGAGTGTTCTTGAAGGTTGTGACCAATACCAGGGATATAAGCGGTAACTTCCATACCATTAGACAAGCGAACACGGGCAATCTTACGAAGAGCCGAGTTAGGCTTCTTCGGAGTCATGGTGGTAACTTTTAAGCAAACACCGCGCTTAAAGGGTGCTCCTTTAATTGTAGTATTTTTCCTTCTATGTAAAGTGTCCAGCGTTAACTTCAAAGCCGGAGATTTACTCTTGGCTCTAGTAGTCTTTCTACCCTTTTTGATTAACTGATTAATTGTTGGCATAAATAAATAAAATAAATTCAAACACAATATTTTGATCGTAAAATAAATCCCGAACTAGCGGGATATGAGTTACTTTAACAGAAGTAAAAAAACAAGTCAAGGGTTTTTAACCGACTTAAAACAAGCCTTAAAAAATAGCCAAAAAACACTGATAAAGGTGTTATAAATATATTAATAAAAGACCCAAAAATACAGTATTTTTATCTAATATTAGCTATTTAAATAGGTATACCAATAAAAGCAAAGAATACCCATGAAAGCACTGGAATAATAATCCTGAAAAAGCCCAACATAACCAGGAAAATAACAATGATTAATCCGTAACGCTCAAGTGAAGAAAATTTACTCCTAAAAGGCTCAGGTAAAAAAGCGGCTAAAACCTTGGAGCCATCTAATGGAGGGATGGGCATCATATTAAAAATCGCCAAGGCTAAATTAATGAAACAAGCCACTAAAGAGATAAAAACCAGACTAACGGCTAAAGAACCCTGGGTTAAAGCCATAATAGCCGCATCATCACCTGTGAAAAACCCGTTAATTAAAGAAATAAGCGCTCCGTCTGGTAAAGGCAAAAAACGAACGATTAAAGCAAAAACAGCCGCCAGAATAATATTACTAACAGGCCCGGCAATGGCCACCTTAAGCTCTCCGTATTTTCTATCTATTAAGTTATACGGATTATAAGGTACCGGCTTAGCCCAAGCAATAAAAAACCCCACTTTGGAAATGACCAAAAGGATTGGCACTAAAATTGAACCAATCGGATCAAGATGTTTAATCGGGTTAAGAGTCAGTCGTCCTTCATCTTCAGCGGTAGTATCCCCCAAACGACGAGCCATCCAACCGTGGGCATACTCATGAATCACGGCGGAAAGAATTAAAATTATAATGGTAACAGCAATAATCATCATAAGCAATCATGAAAAATCATAAAAAATTATCGTAATTGCATACAATACAAGCATGCAAATACAATTCTATATTAACACAAGCAAAAGACCTTGTCTAATAAAAAATCCAAAAAATAGCTATTTTCTTGATATTATAAACAAAATCATAAACACCTCACATCATTGAGGTGTTTATGGGAGATATTATTTAAAATTATTTGGAATTATAAACTCTTAAAACCAAAACTAAACCAATTAAATAAGACATTCCCAAGGGATGATTAAGGTAAGGGGTGAAAAAATGAACAACTACCAAAGCAAAAGTTGAGCCTAAAAGACCTAAACCAATCAATGCTTCGTGATTATCACTCTTCTTGTAAAGACCATAAGCCTCTTTTAAGATAAGCCAAATAAGCCATAGAGCAAAAAATACGCCAACCAATCCTGTCTTAAGCCAAATATCAAGCCAACCCCATTCAAAAGCAAAGGTGGTATAATAACCATCCACTGTAGATTCTTGGACTCTTGGATCTGTTGAATAATAAGTTAGGGTTTTGCCAAAACCATGACCAAGTAAAGGTGCTTCCTTAATCCCCTCCCACATAACAGGCAAAAGAAACCAACGAGCCGAAGCCGCACTTTCATCAAGTTTAGTAGCCCTGTCTGTTAATAAAGAATAATCAATTTCTGTGGTCGGCTGGGGGAAAGGAAATTTAACAACCAATAAAAGTAAAAGTAGGGAAAATACCAAAGTTACAAGAAGAGCTCCTAAGTTTTTTATTACAGATAATAGATTAGGCTTGTATTTAATCAATAAAAGAAAAACTGTCACCAAACAAGCCGCTAAAAGACCTAGCCAAAAACTTCTGGATAAACCAACAATAATCACCATAGAGGAAAAAACCAAAACACTATAAATAATTCTTAACCAAGTTTTATTTAAACTTAAATTTAAAGAATTTTTTATTGAAGGTAATTTTAAACTAAACAACCAAGCCAATAAAAAAGCCGGAATCATAAAAACATGAGACTGGGTAAAAATACGATAAAATCCTCCATCATTCATCCGAGTAATTTCGCCTAAAAGACTATAACGAGTCCAGCTATATATCTCAGCCATTAAAGGCATAAAACCATGAGAAAAAACATAGAGGATAAAAATTGTTTTAAGAAAAGACCAAGCCAAAGACAAGAGAATGATAACCCCTATTTCCATCAAGTCCTTACGACTCCGAACAACATAAAGCAAGGGCAAAAAGATCAAGGCAAAAATCCATCTTTTCGCCTCAATTAACCAAAGAGAGTTTTCATTGTTAAAATAACCTAAAATAGCGGAAATAAAAAGAACTAACAAGATCCCTATAAGGGGTTTACGATAAGCTGAGTTTAAAAATATCTCTTTATAATAATTAAAGTACGAACGAGGTTTAAAAAGAACATTCATAAACCAAACAGCCATAACAATCAGCCAAAGAGTTATTCTTAAAGACAGCCCCGACTCCACTGAGCCACCATATAAAAGATAACCATGTGAGCCGATAACCAATTCAGCGGCTAAAAACCAAAGACCGTATTTTAAATTCTTTAAAGTTAAAATCAAAGCCACTAAGGCAACTAAAACGAAAGTTAGATACGCAACGTTTCTTTCAAAAAAACCAATGAAAGACAAAGTCTCCACCGTTAAAAGGGAGAAAAGAAACCAGAAAACAAAACGTTTGCTTAAAAGATTCATATTAATTAATTTAAGGCAAAAGAAGCTTATCGCCTATCTTTAAATTATAACGCGAAGCTCCACCTGAGGGCAACTCTAATACGCGATCCACAGGAGCCGGAGAATCATAAAGACGATAAGGTGGAGCTTGTTCAGGCTCTAAGTTTTCATCAAGACCTATAACCTCTCCTCCATTAAGCCAAACTATATCCAAAGAAAAATTCATCTCTCTCATCACAAAAGTTCTTTCTATGCTATCGGGAAAAACAAATAACATACCGCATTGCTCGCACAAAGATTCCCTATGACTTAATCCCAAATAATGCTCAGCTGGAGTTAAGGCTTGTTCAAGATAAATTAATTGTCCGTTAATTTCAGTTTGAAAATGCTTATCTTTAATTATATTTTTATCAAACCCATCTCCCTTATCTGCCCCATCTCTTTCTTGTACAGTATTATGCTTATCATTATTAAATAAACCAACATTAAATTCTCTAAAAATAAAAAAAGCAACCAATATAACCAATAAAAACAAAGCTAAAATTTTTATTATATTATTTGTTTTTTTCATATTAATTTTTAAGACAAATTATGTTTAGCTTTAATAATCGCCTCAGCTTGCTTGTATTTTTTAACGGTGGGCAAGAAAGGAAATAGTTTGTAAAAAGCTTTGGGTACCCAAGAGCTAATATGTCCTCCGGTTTTTACCTCAAAAAGCACCTGATCAATCCAAATTCCCCGATGACCGTTTTCTAACATAGTAAGCCAAACATCCCAGTCTTGCAGTCTTTTAATATTATTATCAAAACCAGGGAAAGCTTCTTTTCTAATTAAGGAAGTGGAGTGAATATAGGGCATACGACGCAGTCTTTCTTCACTGTAAGGAAAGAGCCTGAAAAGCTTTGGTCCATACTTATAAGAACAATATACAAAGGCTGATTGAGGATTCTCATTCAAAGTCTGCTTCATTAAAGCCAGCATATCTTCTTTCATTACTAAATCATCGTCTGAAAAAAGTAAAAAATCTCCCTTAGCTCTAACGGCGCCAAAGTTACGACTAGGATTAGAGCCTTCATTAGGCTTGGAAAAAAAACTAAACCTATTAGCCGGAAATTTATCTTGGTAATGTTTTAAAATCTCCTCAGTTTGGTCAGTTGAACCGTCGTTAACGACAATCACTTCCCAATCTTTTTCGCTTTGTCTTAAAATACTGTCCAAACAATCCCCGATCACCGGGCCATGGTTGTAAGTTGGAATAATAATGGAAATCATATTTTTATCTTTATATAGTTTATTTAATGTTAATCTTTTTTACAAACAATCTTAATGGCTCTTTAAACAATCTTAATGGTTTTATAAACAATCCTTATGATTTTAAATTTAAATAAAAGTAAAATAAAATCAATTAATCTAAATGATTTTTCAGCGCCTGATAAAAAGCCTTCACTCTTTGACTCCACTCAGAGCGACGAGCTTTTTCCAAGCCGTTTTGTCCAAGGCGTCTACGTAAGTTCTCGTCATCTATCAGCTTAATTAAAGTTTCAGCAATTAAAGAAGAGTTTTCTTCATCCACCCTTAAGCCGTTATAACCATCTTCCACCGCATCCCCTACGCCACCGCTCAAACCCGCTACCACCGCCTTAGTAAAAGCTCCGGCTTCAAGATAAACAATGCCAAAACCTTCATAATCACCTCCCATGTTCCTAGCTGTTAAAACAAAAATATCACAGGCCGCTAAAGCTAAGTCTCTTGCCTGATCATCCAAGTTATTTAACAACATTATGTTATCTGTCACTCCAGATCTTTGAATTAATTTTTTTATTCTTTCCTCGTCCGATCCACCCCCAATGATCACATACCTAAAATCAGGATAACGATTAATAATAGTCGGCATAGCCGCAATTACCCGGTCAATTCCCTTTCTTTCCACTAAACGTGCCACCGTTAAAATAAAAGGATAATTTTGTAAGTTGTATTTTTCTCGCCAAGCGATAATTTCTTCACTGGACGGTTTTGCTTTAATCTCCACCCCGGGATTAATAACCGCGATCTTTTTTTGCTGGGGCAAGAAGTTTTGCACTAAAACAGCGGTATAACTATTAGCACAAACCACCAAGCCCGCTCTTTTAATAATCGCTTTAGTTAAAAATCTTTTTCTAGACCCTTTAATAGCCAAGCTAAAATCATATCCATGTAATACCACCGCATAACGAAAAGGAAAAAAATAAGACAAGAGCCAACTTACAGTACCAAGTGGCAAAATTTCTCCGGCAATAATCCAATCTGGTCTCGCTTGCCGGCAAAGACGAAAAACAGTTAAAAGAGCTGCTCGCCATTTAAGTGGTCCACTTTTCTTAAGTAATTGGTTTTGCGAATTATCCACAGTAATAATTTCATCTGGCCAATATTTATGCAAATTACCGTAATAATTTTCTACTCCACCAATCGCCGGAGGATATTCAATGGCCAATAAAACTGTTTTCATAAATATTTAATAAATTGCTTATTAGCTACTTAACAAAAGAACTATAAATGCTTTTTAGGTCATTTAAGGTTATTGCTCTAACCAAGAAAAGCGCAATACCATATAACATGGCACCTACCGCTATAACCAAAACTGGATGCCAATAATCCTTAAGCCAATATACCCCAAAACCCATAATCAAGCCGGCCAAAATAATTTTTGGAAAAAGCTTAAAGGTTTTATAAAAACTACCTTCAATAATTTTTGGTACCACCGACCAACCTAAGATTAACATAAGAAAACTGGTTAAGACAACTGTTAAACAGGCTCCCAGTACACCGAATTTTGGGATTAATATTAAGTTTAAAATAATACTAGCCAAGGCCGTGATACCCATATTGATCGTATTACGCTTTTGTTTATCACAAGCGTTAAGCAGGGAGCCAACTGGATAACCCAAAAAGATAAAAGGAATAGCCAACATGGATAAACGTAAAGGATTAGCTGCTTCCGCAAACCCGGACTGAAAAAGAGCAACAATCGGCTCAGCCATAATAATAACCCCAACAGCTACTGGAATAGATAGAATTAAAGAATAATTAATCGCCCGAGTAAAGGTTACGGACAATTGTTCTTTATTATTATGCCAATATGAACTTAGAGCTGGGTAAAGCGAAGCTACAAAAGCCATGGGTAAAAATTGTAAGGCTAAAATAATTTTAAAAGGTATTTGGTAAATACCGAGTGCATAGTCACCTGCCAGCTTAAAAAGTAAAACAGAGTCAAAATAGGTATATGATCTTTGAAAAAGCAAGAAAACAGCAAAAGGTGCGGCAATAATCAATAAGGGTTTTAAAATCACTTTATTTAAAGTCGGCTTTAAAGATAACCCCTTAACTCTGTAACCGATAATAGCGGAATAAATCAGATTAAACAAACTAGCCAAAACCAAGCTAGCCATTAACCATTCTATGGATAAGCCACGGGCAAAAATCATTAAGCTGGAAAACAAAACAATTAACTGAAAAACCACCGAAGCGATACTTTCATGAAATAAATTATGAAAACCCCTTAAAGCTGCATAAAAAGTAGCAGTAAAACCGTCCAGGATCATGGAAGCCGCCGAAATATAAATCAGATGCTTGGTTAGCTCATTATATTCCCAAGCTTGGGTCCAAACAAATAAAACACTTAAGGTCATAAATCCTAAAATGAATTTTAACCCCAAAACATTAGCCACATAAGAACGAGCCTTTTCCTGATACTTAGCTACTTCTCTAGTTATAACATTCCCTATACCAATATCCAGGAAAATAGAAAAAATAGAAGTAATGGAAATCGCAAAATAATATTGCCCTAAATCAGCTGGCCCAAGCTCTCTGGCATAAATAGTAAAATAAGTCAGAGAAATAATCTTTTGGATAACCAAAGCCAAGGTAAAGTAAGAAGTGTTTTTGGCTATATTGGCAATTTTAACAGTCATAAATTAAACTTTTTTAGTTTCAATTAATTCATGAATAGTAGTAGAAGGCTCAGCTCCTTCCATAATAATCATATAAGTAGCCAAAAGAAAAGGATAGCTCTCAAGCTCTTTAACCAAAAGAGGCAGAACTTCAATCGTAGCCAAACCTTCCACAGATTTTTTCTCTTTTTTCATGGCTTCCAAAGCTTTATCTGGAGCTTCTCCCCTGCCCACTCTTTCACCAAATTCCCGATTACGAGTCGGTCCAGTACAACTCATCCACAAATCATTACCCCAGTGCTGGCTACTGATGGTAAAACTCTCTGAACTACCACCCAACTTATTAACCGTCAATCTCTCAACTTCTTCGGCAAAACGAGAAATAAAATAAGTTTCCGAGCCATAGGGCCAACCTAAGCCCTTAATTAACCCGGCAAAAATAGCAATAACGTTCTTAAAGGCCGCACAATACTCTACACCAGCCACGTCATTACTGGAGTAAAGCCTTAAAAAAGGAGAAGATAAAAGATTATCAATAACAGCCAAGGCTTGAGGATCCTTAGAGGCAATAGTAGCTCCCAAAGGATGCCCGTTAAAAAGATCTTCAGCAATAGTGCCACCAGCAAAGTAAACGTAAGAAAAAGAACCTGGTGGACTTAAATTAGATAAATATTTTGAAGTTAAACTACCATCAGGAGCTAGTGCTTTAGCTGTGTTAACTAAAATAAAAGGACGATGCCCAAGAGAATGTAGACAGTTGGTAAAAACCTCGGGTACGGCTTTGGCCGTGACGGCTAAAATAATAATATCAATCGGCTCTTTAATTTCATCCAAGCTTTGAGGGAAAATAACATCACCATTCTCCAAAAAGCCTTTTTTAACATAAGGATGAGGTAAGCCTTGGCGTAAAGCTTCCATGGTCTCTGGGGAACGATCAAAAGCCCAAAGCTTACATTGCCCAGCACACTTATCCTTTAAATGCTTAAGCAAAGAAAAGCCAAAACTACCTAAACCGTACAATAAAACGTTGTTCATAGAAAAAAGAAATAAAGACTACACTATAATTTAAACACTTGATTATTATATCACTATTTAAGAAAAAAATCATCTGTGTAATGTTTATTATAAACAACTTGGTATTTTATTAATTTAACTTTAGAAAAATTAATAATCAACCAAAAAACCCGGCCTTAACCGGGTTTTTATTTATAGAAGAATATAGATATAGATATAATTAACGCTTGCTCCACTGTGGTGCTCTTCGGGCTTTTCTAAGTCCAGGCTTCTTTCTTTCTTTCTTTCTGGCGTCTCTGGTTAACCAACCGTTAGATTTAAGGATAGCTCGCAAATCTTTATCTAAAGCCAAAAGACCCATAGCAATACCGTGTCTAACAGCTTCTGCTTGTCCATGCTTACCGCCTCCTCTAACTTTAACCGTAATATCCAAACTTTGGTCCATAGCCGCCGCTTTAAGGGGTTGAACAATAACAGTTTGGTCAATAGCTACTGGAAAATATTCTTGTAAAGATTTATCATTGATGATTATCACACCCTTACCGCCCTGATAAAGTCTAACTCTGGCACCGGAAGTTTTTCTTTTACCTAAAGCTTCCAGGTATTTTCTTTTGGAAAAATCCTGCTCAGTACTTGACTTCTTATCAATGGTGGTTTTTTTCATTTCAGTCATAAAAATTATTTAACAGACAAACGTTTTATCATGTCGTTGCACAAACGGTTATTTGGCAACATTTGTTTAACAGCACGGCGTAAAACCTCTCCAGGTTCTTTAACAAAAACCTCAGACATGGCTTTGGTTTTAAGACCCCCTGGATAACCTGAATAGCTGTAATATTTTTTTTGATCCATTTTCTTGCCGGTAAAAACCGCTTTACTAAGATTAACAACCTCAACAAAATCTCCCTCATCTTTATGAGGTTCAAAACTCGGTTTATGTTTACCACGCAAAAGAGTAGCCGCCTTAGTGGCTAAACGACCAATCGCCATACCTTCAGCGTCAAGAATGTGTCTTTGTCTTAAATTTGTTTGTTTGGACATATAATAAAATTAAACAAGCTCAATTTGTACCATTTTTGATCCGTCACCAACTCTGTTGCCCAGTTTAACTATTCTAGTATAACCGCCTGGACGATCCTGATAGCGCTTACCCAAAATATCCATAGACTTTTTAACAGCTAAGGGTTGAGGTAGATCTTTTATCAATAAACGACGAGCTGCCAAATCTCCGCTTTTAGAAACTGTAATAAGGCGCTCCACTAAAGACCTAACGGTTTTAGCCTTAGCTTCGGTAGTGGTAACTTTTTCATAAAGCAAAATACTGGACGCCAAATTCCTAAGCATCATTTCACGTGGTGCTTTTTTTCTGCCCAAAATTTTTGTTGTTTTTCTATGTCTCATAAAGGTTATTCGTTGATTTATTTATCTTTATTACTCAGACTTTTCTTCAGATACCTCTGAATCTTCAGTACTTTTTTTAGCAGACTTTCCTTTCGGCTCTTCTACTTCTTCTGTTTCTTTCATTTCTTGTGTTGCTTCACCTTCACCTTCTTCTGAAGCATTCTCCTCTTCTGGTACTTCACCGTTTAATAAACTCCTAACTCCGTTAATTTGTGAAGACAAAATATCCACTGCCTGACCAAAAGCCTCTTCAATAGTTAGGGTACCGTCGGTGGTAATATCCAACATCATCTTATCCCAGTTAACCATCTTACCAACACGAACGTTTTCCACAGTTAAGGCCACAGCCATAATTGGTGAAAAAATGGAATCAATATCAATATAACCAAGTTCAGCTTTACGATTTTCGCGGTTCTCAATAGTTTCATAACCCAGGCCTCTGCTAACAAAAATTTCCATATTAAAAGTCGCTCCTACATCGGTTAGCTGAGCAATCGGTTGATCTGGATTAACAACTGTTACACCGGCCTGTTTAACAATATCGGAAGCTTTAACTATTTTTTCTCCATCCGCTTTAAGTTCTAAACGAGCCTCATTAACTCCCTCATCCAAAATAAAACGAACATTTTTAAGGTTAAGCATGATCTGTAAAACATCTTCCTTAACGTTAGGTAAAGCCATAAATTCATGAGTAGCGCCTTCTATTTTAGCACCAACCACGGCAGCACCCGGCAAAGAAGAAAGTAGGACACGACGCAAAGCGTTGCCCAAAGTAGTTCCATAACCAGGAGCTAAAGGCTCCAAAGAAACCGTAGCACGATTTTTTTCATCGCTCTCGGTAAAAGATATTTTCTTAGGTAAAGCTATTGTATTCATATGAATATGTTATCCACCGAAGTGGCTTTATAATTAACGTGAGTAGAATTCCACAATCAGCTGACTGTTAATGGATTGATCCAAATCTTCTTTCTTCGGCTCATGTAAAACCTTGCCGGACATTTCACTTGGATCAAAGTTAAGCCAGCCCGGTAAAATGTTTTTCTTTAACTTGTCTTCAACATTATTAAAAAGTTTCTTTTGCTTCTTGGATTTTCTAACCGCTACCAAATCACCCGGTTTAACCTGATAAGAAGGGATATCCACCTTACGACCATTAACTTCAAACAAAGCATGTCCAACCATTTGTCTGGCTTGGGCTCTAGTAATAGCCAAACCAAAACGATAGACTACGTTATCAAGACGGGTTTCCAACATACGCAAAAGATATTCTCCGGCATCACCTTGCTTCTTAGCTTTATTAAAAGTCAAGAAAAACTGCTTTTCACGCAAGCCGTACATTTGCTTGGCTTTTTGCTTTTCACGAAGCTGGAGTCCGTAAATACTCTGCTTCTTAGGTCTTTTAGCTTGTACATTATCCAAAGGCATGATGGTAAATTTAATTTAAAAAAATATAAAAATATAATTAAACGCGACGAGGTTTACGGCTACGACAACCGTTATGCGGTAAAGGCGTTATATCTTTAATATAAGTAACATTCAAACCGTTAGCGTTAAGGGCTCTAACAGCCGACTCTCTGCCAGTACCAACTCCCTTAACAAAAACCTTAACCTCGCTCAGTCCGTATTCTTTAGCTTTTTCCACAGCAATTCTAGTAATAATCTGCGCAGCGTAAGGAGTGGACTTTTTAGGACCACGAAAACCAGCTAAACCGGCATTGGCCCATGATAAAACATTACCGTCGTTATCTGTTAGGGTGACAATGGTATTATTATAGCTTGAATTAACAAAAGCCTTACCTGAGTTAACTCGCTTAGGTGCGCTTTTTTTCTTACGCTTACCTTTAGCGGCCTGACGATTAGCCTTTTGTTTTTCCAACTTCTTGCGGATTTCTTCAGGTAGTTCTTCAAGTTGTGACTTATCATCAGCTTTAATTTCAAACTGTTCCTCAAGCACCTCTAAAGAATCGTCAACCTTAGGATCAACAACTTCTTCAGCCTTATCACTTACCTCTTCTGTTTTTTGCTTATTGTCTGACATAATAAAAAATAATCAAATAAATATTAAGTTTTTTGCGCTACCGCCTTCTTACCAGAAGAAGCTGTTTTTCTAATATTACCTCGCACTGTTCTGTTGTTATTTTTACTGCTTTGTCCGCGAGCTGGCAAGTGCTTGGCGTGCCTTGAACCCCTATAAGAACCTATGTCCTTAAGTCTTTTAATATTAGCAGAAATATCTCGGCGCAAATCTCCCTCAACTTTAATATCCTTCTCAATTAAGGTTCTAAGGCGATTAACTTCCTCTTCTTTAAGATCCTTAACTCTGGCGTCCGGATTAATCTTAGCGGAAACCAAAACTCTGTTGGAAACTACTCTACCTATACCGTAAATATAGGTTAAAGCGATTTCCACTCTTTTGTCGTTTGGGATCATTACACCGGCGATTCTGACAGCCATATCGTAGATAAATTAAAAATAATAAACTTTAAATTATAAATTAACCCTGTCGCTGCTTATGCTTGGGGGTTTTGCAGATAACCATTACCCGTCCTTTACGACGAATAATCTGACAATCTTTACAAATTTTCTTAACAGAAGCTCTAACCTTCATATTGGTTCTTTATTCAGCTTTTAATTACAGGCGGTAAGTTATCCTGCCTTTAGTTAAATCATAAGGGCTCATCTCAACCTTAACCCTATCTCCTGGTGCAAGACGAATGCGAAACATTCTCATCTTACCAGATAAATGGGCCATGATTTCATGACCATTATCAAGCTTAACTCTAAAAGAAGCCGCCGGCATAAGTTCAAGAACTTCACCTTCAAGCTCAATAAAATCTTTGGAATTGCTAATATCTGACATTATAAACAACAAAAAATTGGTAAAAACTTTTTACCAAATTTTTGGTAATGTTAATAACTGAAAACAAAAATATTCAGTATTTTTACGTGTAAAACTATTATATAGTGGGAAATAAAATATGTCAAGGGATTTTTGCTTCATTGAATTATCTTTAAAATATGGCTAATCTTAGATTATTTTAAAGCTATTCCAAAATAGCTTTGATACGCCTAATTCCGGCCGAAGAACTTTCTTCTTTGATTATCTTGAATTTTCCCAACTCTGAAATATTTTCCACGTGGGGTCCGCCGCAGATTTCTTGACTAAAATAACTACCAGGCTCACCAACGGAGTAGACCTTAACAACCTCACCATACTTAGCATCAAAGACTCCGGTAGCGCCGATCTCCCTGGCTTTTTCTAAAGGCATTTCTTCAAAACCAACAGGTAATCCTTCCTGAATTGCCTTATTAACCAGCTCTTCCACCTCTTTAATCTGCTCAGTGGTCATCTTTTCACTATGAGGAAAATCCAACCTAAGTCTTTCGCCGGTAATATTACTGCCTTTTTGGCTAACATGATCACCTAAAACTCTTCTTAGGGCTTCCAAAAGAAGATGGGTAGCTGTATGTAGTCTGGTAGTAGCTACGGTATGATCCGCCAAACCACCCTTAAACTTACCAGCTGAAGCGGTTCGAGAAAGTGTCTGGTGCTTCAAAAACTCCTCGTTAAAAACTTTTTCATCCACACTCATGCCTTTTTCTTTAGCCAACTCAATGGTCATTTCTATCGGAAAGCCATAGGTCTGATAAAGATCAAAAGCCGCCTTACCAGAAACCGAACCGTTAATCTTTAAAAATTCTTTCTCACCCTTTTCTAAAGTTTCTTTAAACTTTTTTTCTTCTTTTTCAAGTTCAGCTAAAACAAACTCTCTATTATTATCTAATTCAGGATAAAACTCACAATAATTATTAATATAAATTTCGGCTAAAGCAGAGGTCCAGGGTTTATCCAGCATACCAAGACTGCGACCAAAACGAACCGCCCGTCTAATAAGACGACGAACAATATAGCTCTGATCAGCATTCCCCGGTCCAATTCCCTTTTCGTCACCCATGATAAAAGTTGCAGCCTTAATATGGTCGGCAATAATTTCAAAGGGCCGATTATCGTCCTCGTACTTCTTGCCGGAAAGTTCTTGAATCTTTTCTATAGCGTCATTAAACAAGTCTGTTTGAAAAATATTGTTTTTACCCTGTACTGCCATAGTTAATCTTTCCAGTCCTCCACCAAAGTCAACGTTCTTATTAGCCAATTCCTGCCAGCCTTTTTCGGCTTTTTGGTATTGCATAAAAACCGAATTACCGATTTCAATAAAACGACCGCAATCACAATTAAGATGGCAAAATTCTCCATAAGAAGAGTCGTGAGCCTTACCGGTGTCATAAAAAGTTTCCGAGTCCGGTCCACCTAATTCCCCGACAGCCTCTCCTCTTTGCCACCAGTTTTTATCCCGATAAGCAAAAATACGGTCTTGACTAACACCAAGCTTAAGATCTTTACCCGGTCCTAATTCACCTGGTCCAAAAGTAGAAGGTCCTTCATCGGCGTTAATTCCGTATTTGGCAAAGATTTGCAAAAGAATTTCTATTGATTCAGTATCTTTAGCTATTTCTCCATCTTCGGAACCAGCATAAACAGTCTGGTAGAGTTTTTGTGGCTCAAGTTTAAGTTCTTCAACTAAAAACTCATACCACCAGTTAAGTTGCTTAGATTTCCAATAAGCATCACCCTCGGCTAAAGATTTGGGATCGCCCAAAGACCAATTACCAAGCATTTCAAAAAAAGTATTATGACGGTTATCGCCAACCTCCTCAATATCTTCAGTACGAAAAGACTTTTGGCTATTAACCAATTGCCTGCCACCGGGATGCTTAGCTCCTAAAAGATAAGGAACTAAAGGGAACATACCGGAATTAACGAATAAAAGAGTGGAATCGTTTTCCGGTAATAAAGAAGCACTAGAGATCACTTGGTGTCCCCTTTTTTCAAAAAAATCAAGATATTTTTTACGAATTTCTTTACTAGTCATAAATTAATTTAAACAACCTCGCCAAAGGCCAATTTGTCTTGAACGAGCTTCTCTTTCCATAATGGAAAAAAGTTCAGCCTTTTCAGTATCCGGCGGATAAGCAGCTGCTACGGCAAAACCGTTTTTTACCAATTCCAAATTAACAAAAACTCCATCATCTCGGTAAACATAAGCTAGTAATCTGCCATTATGGTCATAAGTTGAAACATCCTGAAAGAGCCTCACTTGTCGCCCTTCTATCATAGATCGGTTAGCTTCAGTAGCTTCGCTGGCATAACACTCTTCTCCTAATCCTTCATTATCCTCATTTCCATTCTCATCCTCAATTTCCATTTCCGGTGTATCTATACCTATATAACGCACTAAACGACCGTTTTCTAAAACAATAGTATCTCCGTCCAATACTTCAGCTACAGTAATTAAATCACCGTACTTATAATTATCAATAAGCTCTTCGCCTACCGGTCGTCTTAAAAATTCGGTCTTCTCTCCAGTCCATTCAAAACTTGATCTTAAAGCTTTCTCTGCGGAAAAAAGAGGAGTCAAAGAAAAAACCTCTACTGCACTAACGGCAATTAAACCAACAATTCCCAGATAAGCTAATGTTTGATAGAGTTTTTCTTTCATAAAAATTCTTAAAAAATATCTTTATAACATCCTTAATCTTTTATTATTTTATTTCCCTATTGAGAATTTAATTAATATAAAATTAATTACTTAATGGATTTTCTAATCAATGTCATCAGATTACTATAAAACTCCAAATTATTCAAGGTGGCTAATCTTTTACCCAAAGGTTCGTTTATTTTAAAAAGATAATGGAGATAGGCTCTGGAGAAATTACGTAATTCCGGTATTTTGGAGTTTTTATTAATCGGACGCTTGTCTTGCTTAAATTTAGAGTTAGTAATAATCGCTGTTTCATAAAAAGAGGCAGTAGCTTCTTTAGAACTATTCATTAAACTCTTTATCTTCTTCTCAGTGTCTTTTTTCGGCCAAAAAAGCCTACCATGTCTACCTTCTCTGGTTGGAATAACACAATCAAACATATCAACACCTCTTTTAACTGCTTCAATAATATTTTCAGGATAACCAACACCCATTAAATAACGAGGCTTGTTTTTCGGTAAATAAGGCATTGTCCAATCAAGTACACGATACATTTCTTCGGCAGTCTCTCCAACCGACAATCCCCCTATATTATAACCATCAAAATCAAGTGCCGTCAGCTCTTGGGCACTCTTTTCTCGTAAATCTTTTTCCAGCCCACCCTGGATTACTGCCATAACAAGCGGTTTTTTGCCTTTAATCTTTTTTAAATAATCTTTACTCCTCTTGGCCCAGGCCGTAGTTAAATCAACCGAATGCTCAAGATATTTTCTTGGTGCCGGCAAAGCCACACATTCATCAAGTAAGACGGCGATATCAACTCCCAAATCAAGCTGTATTTTTAAGCTTTTTTCAGGGGTTAAGTCATATAGAGCACCATCTATGTAAGATCTAAATTTAACTCCTCTTTTAGTAAGTTTAACTAAACTTTTACCTGTTCTATTTCGGTCTTTAGCTAAAGAAAAAACCTGGAAACCTCCAGAGTCGGTTAAGATAGCTCCTTGCCAATCCATAAAAGAATGCAAACCTCCGTGTTTTTTAATAAGTTTTTCTCCTGGCCTAAGCATTAAATGATAAGTATTGGATAAAAGAATCGGTGAAGCAAGCTTTCTCATGTCCTCAGTACTTACATGTTTAATCGTTGCCTGGGTAGCTACAGGCATAAAAAAGGGCGTAGACAAAAGACCGTGGCCGGTTTTAAGGCGACCACAGCGGGCTTGATTCTTTTTATTAGAGGCCAGTAAACGAAACATTCTTGAATTTTTATAAACAATTATTCATTCTATCCTTTATTGCACAATACCGTCGGTATCACTAATATCATCTTTTTCCAGTTTAGTGGTTTGGGCCTTTTGTACCTGTGTAAAAACGTGCCCCGTCTGATTATCCGTCCCAGTTAAAGCTGTGCCTGAAGTAATAACCATAACGGTATTACGATCAGAAACAGTAGGGGTAAAGGCCACACTAAATTCAGCCCTTAAAGACCTGGCGGAAACCGGCATACGACCAAGGCGCCAAGTTACAGTATTAGTTTCCGGATTATAATCAATACTACCGGCTTGCACCATATCTTTCCCATCCCAAGTTACATAATTGGGTAACTTAGTGGAAACACTTACATCCCCCAGCTCGTGTAAACTATTAGTAACCGTCCAGTATACCTTAAGAGTAGTACGATCACCTACTTTAGGCGGAATAGGTCCTGTTCCCACAGCCATATTATCTTCATCAAAATAACGCACAGCTTCATCCAATAAAACATCTGAGTTAAGATCTAGTACTAAAAGATTAGAACGTGAAGCTGAAGTATCTCCAGAAAGGTCTATTGGATTACCGCCAACTGAGAACTGTGCATAACTCTTAATCTGCCTTTGATTAATTAAGGGTTGTTCATGAATCGGTCTAATTGGTACGGAAAAAGCAATTTGACCCTGCCTGCCTTTAGCCAAAGAAGCCAGCTCTGGTATTTCATTTTTCGTCCAGACAATTGTTTGTCCGGAAATTGCACCATTAGAACTATCTCCCAAATTATTCCAGTTAACAGCATCACCTTCCAAAACCGCCATAATGATAATATCTTCCACCGCCCTTTCTCCGCGATTAGCAAAAGAAATAACATAATCAATATTCTCTCCGTAATTCACACCTTGCTGAGCCGACTTACCGTTAGCTGAAAGAGTTAAATTAAGACTATTGTTAATAACCTCCAAAGAAGTATTTCTTTCCTCAAAAATAAAAGTCTTATCACTGGAAGGATCAAGATATTCAAGTCTAACAATCACCTGGACCGGCTCTTCTTTTCTATCTGAAGCCCGCAGATTAACGATCATTTGTTGATCTCCTTGGGTACCGGACGCAGACCAGCGACCAGTAGAAACCTCCTTAATTCCACTCGAAAGCTCACCTGAAGACAAGGCTATATAATCTGGTGCAAAAACGCTAACAAAAAAATTATCAACAAACTTTTCTTCCCGAGGACTTATCTTAAAACCTAAAGAATCGTTTTGATTAACTAAAAGACTACCCGGAGCGGTTAGAGCTAAGTCATAGCCTGAAGAAGTTAAGATTATATCTTTAAAAGCGCTCTTTTTAAAAACACTACTAATACCAACCGGCTGATAAGTCATCTCTGCGTTAATCACATTAGACTCACCTGGACGAGAAATAAGGCGTCCAGATAAGGTTATCTTTCCCTCGGCCCATGGGCTTATTTCTTCAAAACTCCAAGATAAAGGAATACCAGCTGATGGTGTAAGATCATCAAGAATAAAATTATCCGGTAAGACCACCTGAACAGTCGCATTACTTAAAGAAACGTTTTCTCTATTACGATAAGTAATAACATAATCAAAAGGCTCGTTAACCAATAAATTATCCGGTGCCTCTATACTAAATTCAAGATCAGAAGAAGCGGGCAAGCGATCCATTAACCAGCGATAACCAAAAAAAACTAAAGCTCCAAGTAAAGATAAATAAACTATCCACAAAAGTAAGCGCAACCACCAAGAACGTTTTTTCTTAATACTCACCTCTTTAACATTCACTCTTTCTCCACTGTCATCTTGATAAATTTCAGATAAACTTGTGGCCACTGAACTTTTCTCCATCCTACCTTTAAGGTAGCTATCAAATTTCTTAACCTCTTCCTCTTTGGGTAATTCATGTTCAACAAAATCGGACAGCTCGGAAGGTTGCTTAATGGGAATAATTGTCCCCTTTACTCCCTTCTTTTTTTTATTTTTTAGATTATCTTTTTTCATAAAAAATTTAATTAAGGATTATATTCAAATAACCAAGCAGAAAAAATATCTCTGTCCAAAGGTTTTTCAAATTCAAGTTTTTGAGTGGACAAAGAAGCGGCCGGATAATTCCAAAGTAAACGACGATTTAAGGGATAGGTAACAAAGCTTTGAAAAACCGTTCTCTCAGCACCAGGCTGCTTTTGAACTAAAAGAGAATAAGACTCTCTTTGGTGACTTAGCCCTAATTTTTGCAAGAGATTAGTTAAGAAATTATCTTCTTGCCTAGCTTGCATACCAAAGGGCAAGCGATATCTTAATTGTAGCACAGCTGTGTGCCCGGGATCAATCATTGACCAGTTAGCAAAAACCGTAAAGCCGTTTTCTTCATAAATTTTTGTTTTAGAAAGAGGCTCTATCTCAGCATTAATTTCCGGCCAAAGTAATGGATCAATCTCCCAAGAAGGATCAACTTCTTTAAAATAACGACTGTCCGGAGAGATAAAACCAACTCCGTCCAAAAGCTGGCTACCCAAGGGTACATAAACTCTTAACCAATTAACGTTTCGTACGCCAGTAAAATCTTGACCCTTAATGCCAGGATGTTCTCTTTTAACGGTTAAATCAACAATAATTGAACCATCTGTTTGAATAGTGGCTTTATGAGTTATGGTTTCATCTATAACCCGATCAGTCTTTTCTCCCCCTATGTTAGTATTAGCCACCATCAAATAGTCCTGTTTAGCTTGCCTCATTTCTCCAGCCCAGCCCAAACGACGAAAAACGGACTGTGCTTCTTGATCATTAACATAAATCATGACATGTTTTTGTGAAGCCATATCAGTTAAAAGGGCGACCAAATTAAGCGCCAACTGTGGACTCATGTCTTCACCGAGTTTAACTAACAGTTTATCCAAAAGGTCCCCAATAATTTTTTTAGGCTCATTAGTCTCTTCAAACTTCTGCTCAGCAAAAGATTGGGTAACTAACCAAAAATTTTCCGCATCAATGACCACGCCATAATCTTCTGTTAAATCAATCGGGCCAACTAAAACTAAAAGTTCTTCTAAGACTCTGGGTGTAAAGCTAATTACCCCATCCACCGTCGGACCATTACTTTGTTCATAAAACCACATTAATTTTTGCGCACTCTTAGGCCAATCAGGCCACCAATTAGCGTCCCAAAAATACCAACGACCTCGTAAAAGTTGAAGAGGTGGAGGAGCAGCTAGTAAACGATAAAGACCGGCCTCAGTGTCATAACTACCGCCGGACGGAGTGGTTATTTTAACCACTTCCCCCTGACTAACATCAATAACCGAAAAACTCCCAACAAAACCACCGGAGCCTCTTTTCTCAGCGTTATTTTGGAAAACCAACATATAACGCCGATCAAGGTCAGCCCCGAATAAAACCAAAACCTTTTCTCCTATATCAACAATTTCCCTTAGTCCTGTAGATAATAAA
Organism: Patescibacteria group bacterium; assembly: GCA_030583705.1. NCBI lineage: Bacteria > Patescibacteria group bacterium. The sequence goes on from CP129471.1 coordinate 491,477, forward strand.
ACAGCCTGTGAACTCATCTCAAGAAAAAGTTCTCTATATTCCTCTGGTAAATCTTTAGGCTTAACCTTTTCAAGTTCTTTAGCAAGTTGCTGGGCTTCCTCAGCCGCCGGACGAAGTTCTTCTAATAGGCTTTGTACTAAAAAACCGTTAGCTGAATCGCCTTGATCATCAGCTGGAGACAAAATACGAGTTAATCTTTCCCCCAAACCGGCGGACAATTCTCCAGCTAAAAGGATTGACCTGCCTGAGGAGGCCATTTTAGCTTGTTCGCTTGGTAAAAAGCCGGCAAGTTGTAAAAGAATGGCGTCTATTTTTTCAAGCCGTTGTCTGGCTAAAGAAAAATCGGCAGCAGCGGCCGTAAAAGAGCTTTGGGCCGAAAGAAGATCAAAAGAAGAAAGAGCTTCTTTGGCAGATAAAAGATTGGAAGTACCAGCTTCAGCCGAAAAAACCGCTGATTCTTTAACCGAAGAAGCCAGTCGCCATTGCGAATAAAACCAAAAAGGCAAGACAATTAAGGCTAAGAAAATCGCAAAAGATAAAGAAGAAAAAATAATTTGTTTTTTACTCATTTTTAAATTGTTTACTTCAGCACGAATAAGTCCAGAGCTTTTATAAACATCTTCAGACAAAGCTCGTCCCCCGCCTCGCAAACCCCGAAACAACAAAGCCGGTAAATTCAATAAGGCGGCAGCTGGCACAAAAAGCCATCTAAAAAAACGCCAAATACCCGAGTGATGACGAGAATAATGATGGGCTTTTTTTAGCTCAAAAGCATAACGCAAAAAAGCTTCGCCAAAAGATTTAAAAAGACCGGATAAAATTACCAAGAAAAAAGACAAAAGACGTTTTAATAAGAAAAAACAAAACATCAATAAACGAATCAGTGTTAATTGCTTAAAGGTTGAAAAACCACCCCTTGATTTGTTATTAGACATTTTTAACATGAAATAAAATTATTTTAAAACTTCTAAATAGAGCTTAAAAGTTTTTTCTGCACAAGTGTGCCAATTATAAAGCAATCTTCGCTCTTGCCCTAAAGCCACTAACTCTTCTCTTCTTTTTTGATCAGTAATTATTCTCTCTATGGCTTTTCTTAAAGACTCTTCTTTGGTTGGATCAAAATATTCAGCCGCTTCACCTAAAATTTCTGGTAAACAAGTAGTATTGGAACTAATAACCGGACAATTATGAGCCATGGCTTCCAAGGGAGGTAAACCAAAGCCCTCGTAACGAGAAGGAAAAACATAGGCTAAGGCTCTTAAAAAAAGTACCCTTAACTGTTCATCCGGCACATAACCTGGGAAAATAACTGGCCAATCAGCCTCTCTATTTGGCAAAGAAGACCATAAACCGAGTTCTTGGGCTCGTTCTTTAAGACGAGCGTAGAAATAATCTTCTTTACCCACTAACACTAACTTTAAATTACCATACTCGTGCTTAAGATCTTTAAAAACACCTAAAAGAAACTCCAGATTCTTATGGGGATAGGCGTTACCAACATAAAGTAAATAAGGCTCAAGAATACAATAGTCGGAAAGAACATCTTCCTCCTTAAGTTTAGAAGCATAATAATCATCTTTGGCTTTTTCAAGATCAGCCACACCCTCATAAATAACTTCAACTTTAGAAGGCTTAACCTTAAATTGGGAAACAATATCTCTTTTAGTAAAATCAGAAACCGCAATTATTCTTTTAGACGAACGTACCGCTCGATTAATTACCAACCTATACGCTAAATTTTTTAAAAAATACTTAAAAGGACCAAGAGTGGTGGCACGCATAGTAGGAAACTTGGTTAAGATAAGATCATGAACCGTCACCACAAAAGGACAAGGACAAAAAAGCGGTACATTAAAATGGGGAAAGTGCATTAGATCAAGCTTCTCTTTGGCAATATATTTTGGCATTAAAAACTGCTCAGCTAAACCATACCAAGGAACATCAGCTAAAACTTTTTTAACTTGTGATGAAGAAGGAATAAATTCATCATAATTATCTACACTAAGAAAAACTACATACTCAAAGTTTTCACCCATAGCCGTAACACGATCAACAACTTCCTTGGTATAACGCCCAAGACCTTTACCGAGCGGTCCGTAAAAACGTGCATCAAAACCTATCCGTATTTTTTGTTTATTATCTTTTATCATAAAATAATTTTCTAATAACCCTTTATATTATACATACATCATACAATAACTAAAAAAATATCTAAAAAATCTTTAATTTAATATCTAATTTTGTTCTTCCTCTTCATTTAAATCTTCTTTATCTTCCTTTAACTCTTCGTCTTCATCTTCATCTTTGTCTTCTTCATAAATCGGTAATATGGAATAAAGAGTAAAGTCATCAGTAACTTTTTGTCTTTCAACAATAATCAAAGAAGTTTCTTTAAGTGGTCTGGAGTTTAAATAAATAATGTCTTTTTCAGGAAAAGTAAAATTATAATAATAAACAGGCAAACGTTCAGCTAATCTTCGGTATTCGGCCAGCATGTTTTTATCATCAAAAGCTCCCATAATTATTTTTCGTTCCGGGAAAAGCAATTTATCATGGTATTTGGTAATAATTACCGAATTAGCTTCGGTTATTTCTAAAAGTTTATTATACTCAAGTCTTGAAGCTTTTTGTTTTTCTATTGAAATAGCTAAGCCTTCAGAGGGCTCAAGCCAAACAAATTGTAAGGAAACAAAAGCCAAAACAGAGATAATTAAGGTACGAGTAACAATGACTATTGGACTAAACTTAAGCCAAGAGGTAAGCCAAAGAATAGCTAGACTAAGAAAAGGCAAAGCCCCTAAATAAACCGGCAACCAATACCTGGTATATGAATTACCGATAGTAAAACTGTTTTTGTCCGGATTATCATAAAACTCCCAACTACCATAATAAAGCACCAGCACCGTACTAAGACCTAACCAAAAAATCAGCCACTGCCATTTTTTATAAGTATACTGCTTAAATAAGACAATAAATAAAACTAAACCAGCAAGGCTTCCCCAAAAGAGCCAAGGAAACATATCTTTAATATAGGCCTTAAACATGGACAAACTATAATCCGGATGAAAACCAAAATGGAAAATTGTTTTACCTATCCTATCTAAAGATTCCTTAGACTCTTGCCAGGCTCCACGTAAAGAAGTACCAGCCAACTCTCCACCACCTGTTTGTAGATCATATAAAGACTGATTAAGCTCGGGATAACCCATAGAACGCCAAGAGCCGTAAAGTATTTCATTCCAATGCATAGCCGGCCAAAGTCCGAAAAAAAGACCATAGCCAAAGAAGATCAAAGTCAATAAAGGCAATCTTTTAAAATTAAAAAACCAAAGACCTAAAAGCAAAGGCGCCAACCAAAGCAACTCCGAAGCGCGGCTAATTATCGCTCCCCCAATAAAAAGACCTCCCAAAAGAGCAAAAAGCCAATTACGCCAATATTTTTTCAAAAAACTCTTTCCTTGTCCGAAATTCTTGGCCATCATAACAAGAAAATAAAGACCAATGATTAGGCAAACGGTAAACAAGACATTATGGAACATGCTACGAGCAGAAAAATAAAGATAAACCGGAAAAACCGAAGCCAGCAAAGAAGATAATAAAGCATTCTGTTTACCAAAAACTTCTCTAACTAAAAGATAAAAGAATAATAAACCCAAAGCTCCAATAAGGGGTGTAAGATAAGGTAAAAGAGCGGTACCAAACCAAGTGGCCAAAGTACCGTAGATAAGAGGCAGGCCCAAGAAACTTACCGGCTTAATCAAACCATAATCGGAACGAAAGCTTCTGGGATGAATAATATCTTTGGCTATTAAATTATATTTTTCAAAAATTCTTAAATCACCGGTTTCAGCGTAAAATTTAGCCACTGTATAATTAGCGGTTTCATCGGGGGAAAGCCATTTAACAAAATTATCGTCTTGACTTAAATAATTAAAAGACGAGGCATGAAAAAAGAAAAGTAAGGCAAAGAAAGCCACCAAGATAAAAGGCCAATGTCTTATAATAATACGCAATAAAGGATGTTTCATGATTTAATAATACAATAAAAAAGTAAAAAAAGAAAGGAGTTCATAAAGAAACTCCTTTTAATAAAAATTCATGGATTAGATTGTATTTTTTGTTCTAGCGATGGTTTTATTATATCTTCAAAATTACTAAATTCTTTTACTTCAAAATTCAATAATTTTTCAGAATTCTCGGCCTCATCCTCAAGGTCTTTTATCTTACCCTCAAGGTCTTTAATAATGTCTTTATGAATCCATAAAGACATTATCTCGTTATAATAAAACTTCCAACTTATTTTTCTCATCTCATTATGACCTAAATTATTAAAATGCTCTATATTTTCATTTAATCTTAACCATCTGTTTGTTTGTACAATCCTGGAACGAACCCCGGAGGGACCTCCAATTACTATCTTTTTATCCATAATAACTCCTATTGAACAAAAGGTTAGCCATAAAAAGCTTCCAACCAACTGCCCACTTCCTTCTTCTTTCAGAATCCTTCCACCATTCTTCGTGAAATTTGCTTCTGAGCACTATAAATTTTCTTGCCTCATTAACACGACCGACCTTAAGCCATTCCATAAAAAAAGAAGGTACTCTAAAATTAAAATTAAAACTTTGGTTTTGATCTTGGTTTTGATTATTAGTTTGTTCCATTTTTTAGCTCCTCTGTTTTTTTATTTTAATAGTGATTTTTTAAAGTTACCTTCAATATAACAATAAATAACTAGAGTTGTCAAGCTGGGAAGTTCTTTAAAATAATTATCCCTCTATTTCGCCTTTAGCCGTCTTTTGCTATTATATGATTATGAATATGACTGTATATAAATCAAGCGAAATATAACAACAAAAGCATTTATGAACTTTATTTTAAATAATCTAACTAACAAGATCTTAGTCTTTTTACTTACTTGGTTAAGTTTAGTGGCGATTAGCGGATCAATTGTTTATTGGTTCTTCGGGCTTAGTAGTTATAATCCCCTGTTGGTCGCTTCCTTATCTTTAGTCTTAGCGGCCTTCTTCACTTTTTATTACTTTAAAGATCAAGAGCAAGAAAAAGGAAAAGGAAACGAGAAAGAAAAAAGAAGAGAAAGAGAAAGAGAAGAGAAAAAAATAACACAAGAAAATTCACTAAGTACAAGACTTAATAAGTTAGCTATTGTTTTTTATTTGTTAAATTTTTTCTTGGGAGTTGTTTTTCTTTTCCTCTCTCGTTCAGATGAACCCTTAATTTCTCCCTGGCAAGTTATTCCTATCTGGCATTTTGTAACTTACTTCTTAGCTTCCTTTACCCTTCTTTATCTTTCCCTTAAAAACAATTTAAGTATTATTTTAATCAGCCTGCACGCTCTTTGGACTTTTTCCATTATCCTAATAATCTACCTTACAGGCTACGGCTTTGATCCCTTTATTCATCAAGCAGCCATTAAAGCTATTATGGAGAACGGGCAAATTGAACCTCTAACTCCTTATTATCTCGGGCAATACAGTTTAGTTATTATCCTTAAAAACCTTTTTGGGCAAAGCGTAGTTTTTTGGGATAAAATCTTAGTTCCTCTTTTAGCGGCTATCTTTTTGCCTTGGACAATTTGGCATGGTTTAAAAAAAATAATACGCTCAAAGACTCTTAAAATTTCTTTACTACTGTTATTTGCCTTACCAGCCGGCTTTTTTATAGTTACCACTCCGCAACACCTCTCTTATCTGTTTTTAATTATTACAATCTTTTGGGCTTTAGCTATAAATAAAAGAATTGACCTTATCTTACTTTGGCTCTTAGCCTTTACCTCAGCCGTAATCCAGCCCATAGCCGGTCTACCTGCGCTATTAATAGCCGGCTTTGGTACTCTTAATTATTATTCTAATTATTATTCTCAATGGCAAGAATCTCTTAAAAAGATATTATATAGTCTGGGGATTATTTTATCAGTCTTTGGCTTACCAACTGTTCTATATCTTTTTACTAAAACAGGCAGCCAAACCGCCATGACTTTGGGTTACCCACAGTGGTCTTTATTTAATTTCCTTATCCCAAAAAACCCCATCACTGAAAGCTGGTGGCTTAATGGTCTTTACTTTTATGAAAGCATAATCTGGCTTATCTTTGCCTTATTAATTATTTTCGGAATATACCTAGCTTACAAAAAAAGATTAGAAAAGATAATTAAGCTTTCCCTTTGGCCAGGCTTAAGTTTTATTCTAAGTGCCATTATTCTCTCGGCGCTGGACTTTGCTTTTTTAATAGACTACGAAAGATCCGATTACCCCAAAAGATTATTGGTAGTCGCAGCTTTAGTTATGCTGCCTTTGGTAATTTTAAGTTTAAACAAATTAGCTAAAAAACTTATTAAAGAAAAACTCACTGTCCAATTATCTTTTATCATTATGTTATCTTTTTTCTTAACCGCCTCTTTATATCTTTCTTACCCAAGACAAGACCGCTACCACAATAGCCGAGGCTATACCGCCACCCAAGTAGATATTCGCGCAGTAGAAAAAATAGATAAGATGAGCCAAGGAAAAGATTACCTAGTACTCTCTAACCAACAAGTTAGTGCAGCTTCTTTGAGGGTTTTTGGTTTTAAGAAATATTACCATGAAAATCTCTTCTATTACCCAATACCAACCGGTGGAGAGTTATATGGCCTCTATCTTACAATGATAGAAAAACCAAATAAAGAAACTATGCTTAAAGCCATGGATAAAGCCGGAGTTGATCTTGCCTATTTTGTGCTTAACGATTACTGGTGGGCTTTTGAAAAAATAAAGGATGAAGCCGGTTTAATAGCGGATAATATGAAAGATATTGATAACAAGGTCTATATTTTTGAGTTTAGGAGAGATTAAAAAAGAACCAATAAATAATAAAGTAAATAAAGGCAAATAGGCTTAAATAAGGCCTTTTTAAAGGGATGTGGATAACTACCCTTGACAAATATCAAAATATGTGATAAACTTATATTTATAGTTCAAAAAAATTAAACCTGCAAAAAAATGAGAGCAAGTCCTACATAGCTAGGCTTATATAGAAATAAAAAAACAATACAGATCAAAAAAAATCCGGAACAGTCCCAAAAAATTAAAATACAGACAATGAAAAAAAGCCCAACATAACTAGGCTTAAAAATCAAATCAGAAAAAATTCAGGATCAAAGTCGGCAACTAATTATTATGCCGGCTTTTTTATTTATAAATAAAATAAACTCAACTAAAACAGGTTATATGTTTTTAAACATATAACCTGTTTTTTAATCAATAACCAAAAGATCAAGAACTTTCTCAAGATATTCTTTTGTTTCAAATAACTCCTGATCAAGATAACAACTAATATTTTCTTTATTTGGGTTATTAAGAAAATCGTTTAGAGCTCTTTTAAGATCCTCCTTGGTTGGTTTAAATAAAAAACTTTGCTTAAGTAATTCGTTTGTCCCGCCTAAACAAGAAGCTAAGACCGGCAAATTAAAAGCTCTAGCCTCTAAAATAACCGTTGGCTGATTCTCATAACAAAGAGAAGGCACAATAAGACAATTCGCTTCTTTCATTAACTCATTAACTTTTTTACTTTCTAGCTGACCCAACCATTTAATTCTTTGATCATTATATCTACTACTAAGATAATCTTTCATTCCTCCTTGTCCGGCAATTTTTAGACTAATAGCGTCATGCTCAAGCTCACAAAAAGCCTGTAATAAGATCTCTATCCCCTTATGTCTTTCAATTTGCCCGACATATAAAAAAGTTATTTCTTTACTGTCATTAACTATCTTATTACTATCTAAAGCATAATCTTTGTTAATTTTAATTGGGTTAGCTAAAGTTAGATTTAAACTGTTCTTAAAAAGACCTTTATCTAAATGAAGATCCCGAATCCATTCTGAGGGAAAAATAACCCTGGTTTTAATTGAAATAAATTGCTTGTTAAGGAAACGAAAAATCTTTGAAGCCAAAGAATTAAGAAGCTTTTCTTGTTTAAATAATAAAAGGCCGGAAGGGTGAAGTAATTGTATGTCATGCACTGTATGAAGATGATCCTTAACATGTCCCGCTAACTTAAAAACCCAAGGCCCAAGTCCTGTTAAGTTATTAGTCCAAAGAACACTAACCTTATGCTTTTTGATCAGAAAAAACAACTTAAGGTAAACGAAAATATTTAAAAAAGACAAGACATGATAAAAAAGACGAAAAACCTTGGGTAAGCGACCTAGATGATGATAAAGACTTCTTAAGTAATAATGTCCAGGAGATTCTTGAGATTCTTGGGGTTTTTTAAACCAAGGACGAGTGGAGACAATTATTACTTCATGGCCTTCTAAAAGAAGCTCATTCTTAATTTTTTCTATCACTTTCTCCGCTCCACCCTTAGCGTAAGGGCCATATAGGTTATTAATCAAACAAAATTTCATAATTGAGTACTTTTATTACTTAATTTAATCCTCGTCTTCATCAAAAATCTCCTCATCTGCTTTAGGGGGCAGGGGTTTAGGTACGTTAAGAGCGCGATAATAAGCCGCCTCCAGCTCTTGTCCAACCTTTTGCCAGCTATACTCTTCCTCAACCCAAGCTCTGGCTTTGCGGCCCAATGAAGCGGTTAAAACAGTATCTTTCAAAGCGTTTTTTAATTTAGCCGCTAAGTCGTCTATATTCCCAGGCTGTACCAACCATCCATGTTCATTATTTCTAAAAACACTTCTCACTCCCGGTAAATTGGCGGCAATTACCGGAGTACCGCAAGCCATGGCTTCCAATAATACTAAACCAAAAGCTTCAGCTCGGTTAATGGAAGGCAAAACCGAAACCGTCGCTTTTGCATAAAAATGAGGCAACTCGGAGTTAACAATATCATCCCTAATAACCAAAGAATCTCCAAGTTCAAAAGTTTCAGCCAAAGACAAATAATCTACCTTCCTGTCCCCTCGTCCAATTAGCGTAAGGCGAGCCTCGGGATAATCTTTTTTTACACGAGCAAAGGCTGAGATAAGCTCAGGTATGCCTTTAAAGTTATGTTGTTTATCCATACCCCCGACAAAGACAATCTCTTTAACTGTCTCATCTTTTTCTTTGGGTAAAGAAAAATGGTTGGTGTCCACTCCAAAGGGTACTTGTAAGAACTTCTGCGGCTGGGCTTTGTAATAATCTTGAAGGTGAGAATGTTTAATATAATCAGAAGAAGCACAAGTTACCAGATCGGCCAAACGAATTAAGATAGGTAACACCGTTAAACGATAAAGACGAAAAATCACCCCTTTAAGTCCCCCGCTAACTGTATCCATGTGATAATGAACAACTAACTTGGGTTGGCGAAAAAATAATCGGCGAAAAATCAAATAAATCATAACGTATTCAGCGCCCCCGTAGAAAGGATAATGTAAATGCACAACATCAAACTTTTTTAAATGCTTCATTACCGAAGGCATAACCGAACCATTACCAATGGAAAATAAAATAGGCAATCTTAAAAGCTCCACGCCTGGCGCCAGTCTTTCATGCCTTGGTAATTTATTATCACAAGCCGGGGTAAAAACCGTAACATCATGACCAAGCCTGGCAATTTCCAAAGCAAACTGCCGGGCACTATTACCCATACCGCCTTTATACGGAGGGAAGGTTGATATAATATGCGCTATCTTCATGCTAAATAATAACTAATTATAATGACTGCTTGTCTGAATTATTAATTTCCTGGTTAGTTTTTTCTACTTGTTCGTTTGTTCTTTCTACTCCTTCATTGTTTTTTTCTTTTTGCTCTTTAGTCTTTTCCTTAATTTGTTTAAAAGCCAAAGCCCGAGTTAAAACAGTAATACTTTCTTCCATTTTTTCAGTCTTTAAACGTAATCTGAATAAAGCATAAAAGATAACAGCTATGGCAGCGTATAAAAGCAGTTCAATACCAGAGCTAGAAAAACCCAAGCTTTCGGCCAAAGCGTCTAATTTTTTTAGGTTCAGAATGGCAATAATAGCAGATAACCAAAAAACTAGCCAAAACACCAGTTGGGATTTAGGAACCAATCCTCGGTGATACTGCCAGCTTAAACGGAAAATAAACCCAACAATCACTAAAAGTGCAATAAGTTCCTGAAGCATAGTTTTAAATTAATTATTATATTAATTATTACCTTAGTTATTACCTTAACATCATTATCTATTAAGTCTAGCTAAAAGTAAATCTCGAATAATTCTCAAGCCTCCACCAAAAGTCTGCCCAAATTCGTTATAGATAACGGTAATGGGTATTTCCTTAAGACGAATGGGTAAGGTATGCGCCGTAGCTAAAATTTCACTGCAATGAGCCATTCTATCTTGTTGCCAGCTAAGTTGTAGGGCTACTGATCTATTAAAAACCCTAAAACCGCTTTGTGGATCAGTGAAACGAATGCCGAATAATCTGTTAACAGCTCTAGCTAAGGGCATAATTAAATATCTTTTTAAAAAAGGCATCTTGGTTGTCTTATCCAAAAAACGCGAACCAAAAACCATATCAGCTTCACCTTTTTCTATAACCTCAACCAACCTAACCGCATCTTCAACTAAAAACTGCCCATCAGCGTCAAAATGAACAATAATCTCCGCTCCCAAAGATAAAGCATATTCTGTACCGGTTTTTAAGGCTGCTCCCTGCCCACGATTAACCAAATGATGAAGAACTGTAATATCCAAACTCTCTGCTACTTCTCCAGTTTTATCCCTTGAACCATCATTAACCAACACAATCTCATTAAAGCGACTGCGTAAATTCTCAATTACCTTTGGTAAAACCCCAGCCGTGTTAAAAGCAGGAACAACACAAACTACTTTCATAGATATGATCTAACTTAAAATTTTAAACTAAAAGACTAAAAACCAGCACTAAAAACCCATACGCTTAGTACTCTTATTAACCCTTAACTCCTGAATAGTCTTATCCAAACCATTATCCAAGGTTACCAAAGGCATCCAATCTAAAAGTTCTTTAGCTCGCCTAATATCCGGTAGTTTTAATGGGCTAATAAAAACATGAGGTTTAAGATAGGAGATTTTTGAATTTGAACCTATTTTATCTATAACCTTATTAGCTAAGTCCGTAACATTAACATCTTGATCTGAACCTACGTTGATCGGGCCAAAGTGTTCTGTTTCCATGAATTTAATAATAGCGTCCAAGCAATCCGAGACATAACAAAAAGAAGAACAAAAATCCGCATCTCCCTCAACGATCAAATCCTTACCATCCAAAGCGTTACTGATAAAATCCGATAGAAGATGTCCTTTATCAAGCGGCATACGAGGACCATAGGCTCTAAAAAGCCTCACAATCTTACAATCAAGACCATAAACATCTTTATAGGTTTTTACCATGGTTTCGGAAAAGCGCTTACCTTCATCATAAGAAGCTCGCTCGGAAAGCATGTCCACTGAACCATTATCTTCTTCGCTAACTAAATTATTTTCACTGTCTCTGGAACCATAAACCACCGAAGAAGAAAAGTGCATAAACTTAGCCTGATACTTAATTGCCAAATCAAGGGCGTTTTTAACTACATAAGAATTGGCTAGTAAATTAGCTATGCGGTTTTGTTCAAAATGAGTCGGGGCAGTTGGACAAGCCAAATTATAAATCTCTTGTACTCCTTGGAACTTAATCCTAAAGGGTTCAAGTTCAGATAAGCTATCAAGATCCAAGGGATCGCTCATATCGTGCCTAATAAAACGAAAATCCGGATTAGCTAATAGGTGATCTATATTATATTCAAAACCAGAAGAAAAGTTATCCACGCAGATAACCTTGGCATCGCCCACTAACTCTTCACAAAGATGGGAGCCCATAAAACCCGCACCCCCAATAATTAAAACGTTTTTTTTATCAAAAATCGGCTGACTATTATACATATGTTTTTTGGTTAATTATCCGCCGTTATTCACAGCTCTTTATTTAACAATACCGCAAAAGTCGCCCCTTTGGCAAATGTCGGCTCAAAAGCGTAAAAAGAACCTTGAAAATTACCCTGATTATTAAAAAAAGCAATATGAGCATCACCTCCGTAAGGAGGAGAGGCAATTAAGTCAAGATAACCGTTATTGTTAAGATCCGCTCCCCCAATCATTACTTCTCCCGAAAAAGGTTCTCTGTAAGCACGCCACTGTTGGCGGACAATACCGCGAAAATCAGCTACTGTAACTATCGGCTCACCCGCTCGGCGACTTAATATAATTTCAGCGTTAAAACGTCGCGCTGAGCCATCAACATCAAGCGCGGCCACTCGCCAACCGGTTTCCTCTTCTTTTCTCTCAGCCACAAAACGACTGTGTAAAAATCCTTTAGCTGAAAAAACTTTAACTTCGGCTACCTTACCACCGGCCGGCACTGTAACAATTTCCTCGCCACTTAAACCTATAATATTACCAACAGACAAAGAAATACCAGAGTTAAAAGAATCGTCATAGGCTCGCCAAGCATCAGTCATTACCCCGTCGTGGGTAAAAAATCTAACCTCAGGCGCAAAACCAGGACCAGAAGCCGCCACCACGATTTCTTTTTTGCCATCAAATCTACCCCGATCTATAATCGCCAAACTAACTCCACCCCGATAAGTCGGTGGTAAAGCCAAGAAATTACCTTTAAAATCTCCTTGCGCACTAAAAATTCTAATCTCAGCTTCTTTATTTCCCGAAGGAGCAACTATAATATCATCTTCACCGTCTCCATCCACATCACCAACAGCTATTTCCACTCCATCTTTAAACTCACGAGCAAAAGCTAAGAATCTTAACCTTGCTTGCCCGGTAGGGTCAAAAACTGTAATAAAAGGCTCAGCACCAGCTCCCGGAGCAACCGCTAATAAAGCCTCACTTTGTTGGAGCCTAAAATAAGCTTCTAAGACAGCCTGAAAAACATTAATTCTCCCAGAGCCCAGCTGATTAACATAATCCGGGTTAAGATGATCTATACCATCTGCCGTCTCAATTAAAATTTTTAAAGCTTCAGTGCCGCTTAAAGAAGGGTTGGTGCCCATAACCAAAGCTAAACTGCCACTAACGACTGGTACGGCCATAGAAGTACCAGACCAGTAACCATCATAATACTGATTAAAAAATGAACCAGCGGCTGAGCGCTCTGGCGCATAAACCGCCGTACTGTAAAAACTCACTCCAGGAGCAGAAATAGCAATACAATCACTGCCATAACCAGAAAAAGAAGTTTTAATATCAAGTCCATTGGTAGCGGCCACTCCAAAAACCAAAGGCTCACCATTCTCGTCTTTATAACACACCGGGTAGTTTGGATTTTGATTTAAATTAACACCTTGGCCGTTAATAAGTTCATTACCGGCTGGTGCTAAAACAATAATGCCTTTTTCTTTAGCTCTCTTTAAAACATCCACCATCAGCTGACTATAACCTCCTCCAACAAAACTTAAATTAATAATATGGGCTCCGTGATCAATCGCGTAATTAAGAGCTTCAATTACCGTAAAGGTGTCGCCATTACCTTGATCGTCCAAGGCTTTTAGAGCCATTAAACGTACTTGCCAAGAAAGACCAGCCACTCCCTGTGAATTGTCCCCTGTCGCTCCAATAATACCAGCTACCGCCGTACCATGAGTAATACCAGCCTCGGTAAAACCCTCTGTAAACTTAGGTGAAGGATCATTAACGTTATTAACAAAATCCCAACCGTGTATATCATCAACATAGCCGTTATTATCACTATCCGTGCCGGAGATTGTTTCACGATGATTAAGCCAAAGATTAGAGCGAATGTCTGGATGAGAAATTTGCACACCAGAATCAATCACCGCTACCACTACATCTTCTGCCTTGTAATTAATTTCCCAAGCCTCAAAAGCAGCAATTCTTTTTAAATACCACTGGTTACTTATATTGGTATCAGATGGTGTAAGACCTGCCCGATAAAGATAGTTGGGTTCAGCCAAAGAAACTCTTGGATCATTACGCAGGCGCCTTAAAGCTTGCTCAACGGTTTCATTTTTAAGCTTTAATAAAACAAGCTCATTTTCCCCTTTATATTTAACCATAACCGAATCAGCCCGGTAATCTGCCGCTTTAATGGACAGGGGAAAAATTAGGATAAAAAGCAGTAAACAGAATAAATTGTATAAAAATTTTCTCATATAATAAATAAATTATACCCTTAATATATTAATAATACCAGTGTCAATAATACTAGGTAATGTGTATACACATATTGCACCTTATCCTAGTCTTAGCCTTCTAAAACTCTTAAGGTTTCCATAGCACATCTTTCCCAGCTAAAGGCTTGTGAACGCACTAAGCCTTTTTTAATCATTGTTTCTCTAAATTCTTTATCACTCAAGATTTTAAGTAAAGACTCTTTTAATTCTTCTTCATTTTGAGAAGTAAATAATACTGCAGCTTCTTGGGCAACTTCAGGGATGGCCCCGGCACGTGAAGCCACTACCGGTACCCCGGCCGCCATGGCTTGTAAAATTGGTAGGCCAAAGCCTTCATATAATGAAGGATAAACAAAAGCCTGTGAATGAGCCAAAAGAGAAGCAGCCTCCTCCTCTTCTAACCAGCCAGTTAAATGAATCACTTTGCCTAGTTTAAGTTCACTTATCTTTTTTCTAATCTCTTCAAAACCTGATCCGGCTTTCCCAATTAAACAGAGCTCTAAATCTTTAAATTCACTGTATTGTCTTAATAAAGCCAAAGCTTTAACCAAAACAACAATCCCCTTTTTCTCTTCCACTCTTCCAAGATAAGCTAAATAAGGTTTTTTAAGATTAAAACGTTGTTTTAAAGAAGGTAATAAAGGTTTTTGTGAGGCTTTAAAATAAATTTCTTTTTCATAGCCATGATGAACAACTTTAATCTTTTTTTCTAAAACTTCCGGAGCTAATAAAGATCTCTTCTCGGAGGCATATTCTTTTAAGATATCTTTTTTGGTGGTTTCAGAAACCGTAATAAGCCGCCAAGTTTTTTTTAAAGCTCTCTTAGTGGACCAGATAAGATGTTTTAAATCATAATTAAAACCACTGGAAGCTTTTTCATAAACCTTTTTATGATAAAGATAAGCCAAATCATGAATTGTTACCACCGAACGTTTAGGATAAATTAAAGGCAAAGTATGGGCCGGTATAAATAAGACATCGGGTGGTCGAAGAAGCATCTCCCAAGACAAACGCCCTAAGGTCCAAAAGTTTTTAAAAGGCCAACCGAGAATTTGAGCGGAGAAATTATTATGAGGACTTTTAATTATCTGTCTACCGCCTTTAATTTTTATATTCTCTTCATCTTCAAAACCCTGTCTTGGCCCAAGATTAAGAAGACCACCAACCAAGGGCTTGTCCGAATAAAGCACATAAGAGTTTTTAGAGTCCATAGCGGCCAAGGCTCTGATAAGATGATAAGAATACCATTCTGTACCGGTCTTTTCCAAACGATTAGCTCGCGAGGCGTCAATGCCGATTAACATATTTTTCTATCAATTAAAAAACTAAGAAATAAATTAATAACTTAACTGTTTTAACTATCTAAATTACCTTAATTATCCTAATTACTTAGTATTACTTAGTAGCAAAAATACTGCGCTTGTATGAATCAAGGTTCTCAAGGGCAATGCCTGTTCCTTTGGCTACACAAAGTAGGGCATCATCAGCTACATAGGCCGGAACGTCGGTAGTACGGTAAAGGAGTTGGTCAAGGTTACGTAATAATGAGCTACCGCCAGACAAAACCATACCTTTATCCATAATATCTGAGGCAAGTTCCGGAGGAGTTTCTCTTAAAACATTCTTAGCCGCTTGGATAATCGCTTCAAGTTCGTTTTGAATAGCCTCAGTAATATCGTCTGAGGAAATCATAATGGTTCGGGGTAAACCGGTAATTACATCACGCCCGCGAGTTTCCATGGTTAATTTATCTTCCAAATACAGGGCACTGCCAATCGTAATCTTAGCTTCTTCGGCAGTACGTTCCCCAATTACCAAATTATATTTACGTCTCACATAATCCATTATGGAGTTATCAAATTTAGTACCACCGACTCTAACCGAAGTTGAAGTAACCACACCTCCCAAAGAAATAACCGCCATTTCAGCCGTACCACCGCCAATGTCCACAATCATATGCCCGGAGGCTGAGCCGATCGGAATATCCGCTCCAATAGCTGCTGCAATCGGTTCTTTAATAATGTAAGCGGCTTTGGCACCAGCCGCAATAGTAGCGTCAATAACCGCCCGACGTTCGGTGGAGGTAATACCCGCCGGCACAGCGACCATTACTTCAGGACGAAAAAGACGCACACCAGATAAAGCTTTGTTGATAAAATACCTGATCATGGCTTCAGTAGTATGGTAATCAGCAATTACTCCATCCTTAAGAGGCTTAATGGCCATAATATTACCAGGAGTACGTCCAACCATATCCTTAGCTTCATTACCAACAGCCAGGATTTTTTTATCACTCATGGAAATTGCCACCACCGACGGTTCGTTAATCACAATACCACGTCTTGGTACATGTACTAAGGTGTAGGTAGTACCTAGGTCAATACCTATTCTTTTAATAAACATAGTCAATTTAAAAATTAATCAGAAAGGCTCTGTCCACTCTCATATCTCCCTTATAGTTAAGTTGCCCGACATCTATTTTCTCAATGGACAAAGCAGCCGGTTCATACGATTTTATCTCATTAAGGAAGTTTAAGTCAACCTTTAAGGAAGTATTTTGCCTACCAGGTTGTTTTTGTACTATTAAACGATAGTTTTGGTACTTTTTCATATTTTCAGCTACCATCGCCGGCAATTCGTATTCAAAATAAAGTTGCCCGATTTCTCCTGGCTCAACATTTAAGAAAGCTCCAAAAAAGGTTTTACCTAACTCTCTGCCCACTCCCACTTCTCCATCCGTATAACCACCAGAAGCGATTAGGCGACTGCCCTCCGGCACAAAAATACGACTATATGTTCGGTAATTGGAAGTACGCCAATCCGAACCACCGGCGTGTGAATAATTAAGAGTAGTCTTGGCAATTAAACGTCCCTCGGGTGACTGTTTAATTTCATAAACTATTTCTTTTTGCATAACAGAATCAGTTTTAAGGGCTGCTAAGTTGGCGTCCACCGCAAAAAGATAATCTCCCCATTCTTGTCTGATTTCGCCAGACCAACCTTGTTGACGGATAAGTTTTTGCAGTTCTTCGTCCTTATGATAAAGTAAAATATTTTTACGAAGCATATTATCACTAACAACTTCAATCATCTCGGGCCAGCGTTCAAGTGGGAGATCAAAGAGTCTTTCTTTCATCTGGCGAGAAATTTCTCCAATCACCGACTTACGATCCCAACCAGATTCTCCCCTTCTGGCATATTCCACTTCTACTCGGTATTGTAAAAGCTCAACAAAATTATCTTGATCATAAATATCCCCATCTGCCTCAATCGGGCCGGTAATTTTTAAAAGATCAACAATAAGCTCCGGCGTAACCCCGATCACGCCGTTAAAGTTTTTAACCGGATCAGGTTCAGGATGAACGGAGTTTTCAAGGTCATAAAACCACAAAAGTTTTTCTGCGGTCGTCGGCCAATCTGGAGACCAGTTAGCGTCACGCATATACCAACGTTGTACCAAATAACGACGAATCTCATAAGGCGGTTCAACCTCAACCAAGTCCTCCACCGGGATGTCTAAATGATAAATATCATGAGTTTCAAATCTCTCAAAATCACCGTCTTTGGTTCTAATAAGTCCATACGTTCCGATAAACCCTCCGGTTGGTCTAAGTTCGTCGTTATTTTGGAAAATTAACAAATAATCAGCGGCTTCCGGATAACCAAAAAGCGGAGGTAAAAGACGAGTTAGGGGTGCAGCCTCGGTTAAAGTTCCTTGGCTTTTTCGTAAAACAATCTTTAGATCCTCTAACCTTCCACTAAAATCTCCAAACCAAGAAAATGACCTAACAGCTTCCAACTCAAGTAAAGCCATACCTAAAGCCTCTTCAGTTTCAATCATTAAATTATCTGCGTTATAAATAACAGCTAAAAGTTTTTGTTTTTCTTCGCTGGGTAACTCGGAAAACTTTATATTGGAATAAGGGCCGATCACGTCAGTTAAGCTACTAACATAATCAGTACCTTGACTAAGCGTTTCGGAAAGGATTCGCCCAGCAGCGATCAGATGAGCAATATCTTGGCGATAAACATCAAACAAAGGAATTAAACGCAGGGGTCCGAGCTTAACTTTATTTAAAGAAACTTGCGCTTCCTCAAAAGACAAAACAGCCTCTTGGGCTAAAAAGGATGCTTGGGAAAAATCCGAACGTTTAGCCGCCTCTAAAGACAATTCTAAAGAAAGCCTTCCCTGATTAGCACTAGAATAAACCGAGCTAAGAGAACGAGCATTAAAACCAACGAAAATAATAAAAAGGGCAACTAGAGTCAAAAAAATAAAAAACAGACGAGTTAAAAGTTTAGTCCAAGAAAATCGCTTACGACCCTTGGGTGGGGAGGAAAGCAAATTACTTTCATGTCGTCCGTAAGTAGCTAAAAGATTAGAGTCTCCATGAAGGGGCATAATTTTAAAAAAAGACTAAGATTAGATTTAATAATAATATTAAAATAACACTTTAACTATAACATAAAGTTATGAGTATTTCAAGACCAACCGAAAAGAGTAAATAACAAAAAAATAAGGGTCAAGAAACGTTCAAGAAAAAGTAAAGTTTTATTCAAAAAATGTTCAAGAAAAAGTAAAGGTTTATTCAAGAAATATTCAAGAAGTGTTTTAAAAAAGTTAGATATAATAAACCCGCCAGGCGGTTGGCGGGTTTAAGTTCTTTAGTTATAGGTGCTTTAAATGTCCTTAATTATCATTCTATTCTACTCAGACATCCTATTTTACTCAGACCTTAAAGCTTCCACTGGTTCAAGTTTGGCGGCAGCTTTGGCTGGCGAAACTCCGAAGGCTAAACCGCAACCCAAAGAAAAGATCATAGCTACGGCGTAGGCGTAAAGCGGTATTTTAAAAGTCCAATCAAAGTTAAGCGCTGTTGCTAAGCCGGCAATACCAAACGAAATTATTGTCCCCAATATTGACCCTATAATCCCCCCAATTAAAGTAATAATCATCGCTTCAACCAAAAATTGTCTCATAATTAAACCTTGACTCGCTCCAACGGCTTTTCTTAAACCTATCTCCATGGTTCTTTCGGTAACAGAAACATACATAATATTCATAATACCCACTCCCCCAACTAATAAGGAAATCGCTACAATACCGATTAAAAGAAAAGTTAAAGCATCGGTAATGGTATTAAGCATATCTATAGCCTCTTGCATGGTGGTTACTAAAAAATCATCTTTAATTGGATCGGTAATATTATGTCTGTCTCGTAAAAGCCACCTTATCTCCTCGGCGGTATCTTCTCCTCGTTCAGCTTCATCAAGCCGATGAATCATATAGGTTATATGATCAATACCCATAACTTTTTTTTGTAAAGTCCTAACCGGTAAATAAATATAATCATCAAAGTTCATAAAAAAAACCGCGCCTCTTTCTTCAATTACTCCAATAACGGTAAATCTTTGGTTACGAATTTGGATTCTTTTACCAAGGGCTTCTTCGTCTCCGAAAAGCCTTTCTTTAGCGCCTGCACCCAAGACCGCCACCGAAGAAGCGCCTTTATCTTCAGCTTCATTAAAAAACCTACCCTCGGCTACTACGGTAGCTGTATCTATGGCCAAATAATCCGGACTAGTACCTAAAACAAAAGCTTGAAAATTCTCACCTCCATAGCTCGCCTGTTCTTGCCCTAAAATTGCTGCGTAACCTGAGTTAACATTAGCTAAAGCCGAAACCGCTTCCATGTCTTCTACCGTTAAAGTGGTTACTTGCATACCACCAGCCATAGCCATAGCCGAATCACTGTCTCCGGCCGAACCCGTCTTATTGGTTGGAACCCTGATTTCGGTTTGTATGGTATCTGTACCAAAAGCGTCCACTTGTCCCATAACCAAACCGCGAATCCCCTCACCAGCCGAAAAAACAATAATAACAGCCGTAATACCAATAACCAAACCAAGTAAAGTTAAACCGGTTCTTGACTTATTATTCTTCATTATCCTTAAAGCGTTAATAGCCGAATCTTTAATAGTCATATCTTTTTATTCATTTATTATTACTCCTTTATTATTATTTCTTATTATTCTCCTTATTATCATATTAATATTATTCATGCCTTAAAGCTTCCACTGGCTCAAGACGACTGGCTTTAATGGCTGGGTAAAGACCAAAGATAAGGCCAATAACCGCCGCTACGCTAACCGCCACTATAATAGCCGGTATGGAAATAACCAAAGGCCATTCATAGCCGAGTTGTCTGGCTACTATGGCAATAACTGCCGCAATTGTTTGTCCAAAAACTATACCCAAAAAACCACCAGCTAAAGTTAGGACAACCGCTTCAGTTAAGAATTGGGCCACAATATCTTGGCGAGTTGCCCCTACGGCCTTTCTTAGTCCTATCTCTCTAGTCCTTTGGGTTACTCTAACCAACATAATATTCATAATCCCAATACCTCCAACCAACAAAGACAACGCGGCCATAGCTCCCAAGAAAAACCTCATACCGTCTGTAATTGAACGAAGAATGTTTAGGGCATCCTGGGCACTTCTAACAGAAAAATCATCGCCAGCACCGCTTTGATCCCTAATACCGTGCCGATCTCGCAAAAGAGCCTCAATTTCTTTAATGGTCTGTTCAATATATATTTCATCACTAACTTTAGTCCGAATAAAACCCAAATGCTTAACTCCGGCAATTAATCTTTGCACTGTAGTAATAGGGACAAAGACCCGATCATCATAATTCTGAAAAGCCACTGTACCTCTTTCTTCCATTACGCCAATTACCGTATAGCCTGAATTATTTAAGCGCACAGTTTTTCCCACTGGATCATTTTCTCCGAAAAGCTCTTCTTTAACCGTACTACCCAAAACCATTACCCGAGCATTAGAGTTTTGTTCTTCAGCCGTAAAGAAACGACCGTCTGCCAATTCCCCACCCTCTACTTCCATGTACTGATAACCAGTGCCGTAAATACTAGAATCATAGGTATTGGCGTTCCAGCTTAAAACGCCCCTGCTTTGAAAAAAAGGCGCTACCGCCTCAATATATGGTATATTGTTTTTATTACCTATAGCCTCAGCGTCTTCTAAAGTAAGAGTAGTAATAGTAATACCCATAACAGCCGCCGGGGGTCCGTTGTTATCCGATTTACCGGGTAAAATACCAACCAAGTTTGAGCCGAAATTCTGAACTTGTGAAAGAATCAAAGACTGGGCTCCCGCTCCAATAGCCATAATAATAATTACCGAAGCTACTCCAATAACAATACCCAGGACGGTTAAAAAACCGCGACGACGGTTGGAATTAAGTTCTCTTAGGGCGCTTTTAACAAGTCGCGAATAATAAAAGGTATTCATTAAAGCTTGTCTAAACTATTTTAAAATTTCTCCCTCCTTGGCAAAACGTCTCTTTTCCACTTGTTTATCACTAACAATCTCTCCGTCTCTTAAACTAATAATCCGCTTAGCGTGTTCTGAGGTGTAAGTTTCGTGGGTAACTAAAATAATCGTATTACCAGCTTCGTTTAATTCTTGTAAAAAACGCATAACCTCAGTACCTGATTTGGAATCTAGGTTACCGGTGGGTTCATCGGCAAAAATTACCGAAGGCTCGGTAATTAAGGCTCTGGCAATAGCTACTCTTTGTTTTTCTCCCCCAGAAATTCGGTTAGTATAATAATCAAGACGATGACTTAGACCGACTCTATCTAAAACCGCCTTAGCTCTATCACTAGCATCTTTGGGGACAGGTCTCATATAGAGTAAGGGCAACATAACGTTTTCTAAAACAGTCGTACGGGGTAAAAGATTAAATGACTGAAAGACAAAACCGATCTGGCTATTACGTAAACTGGCAGACTCTTCATCATCCAAAGAACCAACTTCCCGATCGGCAAAAAAATAACTACCACCAGTTGGGTGATCTAAAAGACCCAAGATGTGCATTAGGGTGGACTTACCAGAGCCAGAAGGTCCCATAATGGCCACAAACTCTCCCTGATCAATAGACAGAGAAACACCGCGCAAAACTTTAGTTATAACCTCGCCGGTAACAAACTCTTTAGAAAGATTCTCGGCCCTAATAAGCATAAAAAAATTTATCTTAATAATTGTCTTTTATTATTTTCTTAATCTACCTTGGTGATTTATTTTTCTCTAATGAAGGTTATAACTATGTCTCCTTCTTTAAGTCCCTTAGTAATTTCCACTAAACCACCATCGCCGTTTAGGCCTGTTTCAACCTCAACTTCTTTTAATTCTTCATTTTCTAAAACCCGTACGTATTTTTGCCGACTACCATTTCTCTCCAGTACCGCCCGAGCCGGAATCGTTAAAACATCTTCTAAGCGCAAAGCCGTAATAACAGCGTCAGCGGTCATACCGGTTCGAACTCTTTCGTCTTCACCAGGATCAAAGGTTATTTTAACTTTGTAATAAGTTACACCCTGGATAACCGTTGCGGCGGGTTCAATAAAATAGACAGAGCCTATAAAAGTCTTATCAGGTAAAGCATCCAGAATAATTTCAGCTTCATCATAAAGAGATAACTTAGCAATATCTGTTTCAGAAACATCCACTTCTACCTGGTAATTATTCTGGGTCAAAACAGAAAGCACGGGCTGTCCTGGAGGTACTTGTTCCCCGACTTGGTAGTTAACCGCCGTTATTACGCCTTCAATCGGCGAAGTCATTACCGCATCTTCGGTCTGTTTAGCGATCATCTTAAGACCAGCTGAAGCTTGAGCTAACTGGGCCGAAGATAGTTTAACACCGGCTTGGGCTGAGGTAACTCTAGCTTTAGCAGCGTCTAGTTGTTGCTGTTGTTGTAATTTAGTTAAGCTTTCACCGTCTTTAGTGCCATCAATCGCTAAACCTAAACTAAGTTTAGCCTGATTAACTTGTTCTTCAGCTGCCGAGACATTAACATTATAACTTAAACGAGCATCATCCAAAGCTTGTCTGGAAGATTGTAGGGAAGAAATAGTTACGGACAAAGAATTCACGTGAACCTCTGTTAAAGATTTATAGGAATCAAGTTGGGTCTGTGTAAATTGGAAATTAGCGTTAATGTTTTGGAGCATGGTAAACAATAAATTAGCCAAAGCGAAAATATCCCCTGCAGCCTTTTGACTGGCCTCATAAGCCATGTCTACCTGATAACTTGTACCACCGTTTTTTGCTTCAGCAACTCTAACCAAAGCTTCAGCTAAGCTATCTTCTGATTTTTCAAATAACTCATTAGCCTCAAGAAGTAAGTAAGCTTTAGTGGGAGTACGAAGCTGGGAACGGAAATCTTCATCAGTTAACATATTATCTAAACTATCTAAAGTTGGAGCTAAAGAAGATAAGCGACTGTCTAGGGTAATAACCAAAGAAGCTTGCCGACTATCTACCGCTTGTTGGTAAGTTGATTTAGTATTAGCTAAGGCGGTTTCGGCAATAACCAAAGTTTGTCTTTGTGAAGAAGAAATAATTCCTTCGGCTTCAAGGTCAGCTAAGGTTTTATCTGTTTGAGATAGTTGTTCGCTAAAAACAGCTTGTAGGTTTTTTTCTTCACGCTCGGCAGCAGCTAAAGTAGCCAAGGCTTGTTCAAGACCAGCCTGGGCAATAGCCTGTCCTGCCCTAACTTCTTCTTGACGAATTAGTAGGGTGGAAAAATCGGTTTGCGCTAAAACCTGTCCAACTTCCACCGTATCGCCAACCTCAACAGATAAACCAATTAACTCCCCGCCACTCATAAAAGAAAGATTAATTTCCTTAGCAGGAGTAATAGTACCAGTTTCGTTAACCGATTGTACTAAAGTACCCTTAATAGCTTCAGAGGTAGTATACTCAGGAGGTTTTTCACGTCTAGAAAACACCACAGCGGCAATAATTAAAACAATAATAATGCTACCGATAATAAGCCATTTTTTCTTCTTTTTACTCATCATATATATTAAAAATAAAAAAACCAAACAAAAATCCGTTAATATAACAGAAATTATTGTCTATTCAGTATAACAGATTAAAGGTAAAAAGCAAGTTGGTGATTTATATATAATTTATATAAATATTCTGGTTATATACTAGATAGAGCAGTGGAGGAATAAAGTGTTAACCGGAAGCTAATATAAATACATATTAATCCTTGAGACAACGGACACTAAACCCGTAGGCCTGCGAATAAGTAACGCGAGCCATTCTCGCATCAGATGAGAATAAATAACGACTCCAAGCTGAACCTCCAGTAGGCAAAGATGCCCATAAGTGCAAGTAAGTGGAGCGACCACCAAAAGACGAACCAGCCGTACTCCGGTAACCAGCAGGCAGTGCAGAAAAACCGGAAGTGTCAGTACCAAAATTAGCATTATAATTCCAACGAGGGTGGTCACTGGTTGGTATACCTGGGGGAGGACTGCCATTAACGGTACGTTCAGACTTAAGTTTTCTACCTTCATCTGTGCCTCGATAGCCAGTCGTGCTTGCATTATAAGGAAAATCTGTCACGCAAGTACTAGAAGTACAAATCGCTCTTTCCAAAGTTGTAAGCTCGTCATGGGTTGGGACATGCCAACCTGTAGGACAAATACCTTGGGCTCCCGGAGTGGTAGATCCGTCCATAGCGGCAGCCCAGGTGTAGAGAGAGCCATCGGTGGTGCAGATAGATTCAGTATTAGAATAACAAGATCTCCCAAGACCATCGTCCGCAACAGAAGCAATGGGACAAGGAGGGTTACCTCCTCCGTTAATACAAGTACCGTTTGGTCTAATCTTAGTGTTAAGATTCTCTTTCATCCAGCATTGTGAGCCGATTTGGACAGTGTTGTAGACATTGCCATCCAGATCAGTAATTGGTCCTCCACAGTTAATAATACCTGATTCAGTATTATGACTAATAGGCCCAGCTGTGAAAGAGCCACTACTGCCGCCTAAGCAACCCGAGAATTGGTAGTGTCCTGGTTTATGAGGAATAGCAGTATAGGTATAATCACTATCTGGACAGATACCATCTGTTCTTGGAGTTGGATTATTTGGTACCTTGCTTATATAAACTATATCATTAGCTTGTAAAGGTTGACCCGGAGTAATAGATGCTGGGTATTGATTATTATCTGCATAATATAGTTCTAGAGCATTAGCCATGGCTTTCAGATCATTTAATCTTTTAGCGTCTCTAGCACTGGCACGAGAATTTCCTAGGGCTACTATAACTAAGGTGGATAATACCCCTATGATGGCTATAACTACTAATAGTTCTATTAGGGTAAAAGCTGCGCCACGACCCAGAACTAGACGAGTAGGGACTAATGAAGATAAAAAAGTTGGTGTATTATTAGTTTTCATAATGTGAGTTAGATAATATATAAAAATTAGAGACCAAATTTATTTTTAGTGGAATTATATTCCGCAAGAACTTCCTCGTGGGATAAAGATCGGTTATAGATCTTTACGGAGCCAATAGATCCTTCGATATTTCTACCGTTGCCTCCTGGAAGAGCGGCATCTCTAAAAATTCCCCAATTTCCAGTAAAACTTCCACCAGTTGAACCAGAAACATTCTGGGTTGAATATAAGGTACCATTAAGATATGCATACTGGAAAGTAGGGGTGTAAACATAGAAAAAGTGATAAAAGTTTTCTAATTGAATAGCTTGATAATTTATTATAGCTGCAATAGCCCGAGATCCAGTCAAAACTGAATGTTGCGATGTATCTTTATTACGCTCAAATCCTATACCCACTGAACCACCTGTCACTCCCCTACCGACAAAAGACGCGTTAGTGTTATATAAATTACCGGGCCAAATATCTACCTGTCCAACCTTAGCCCAGCCACCCATTGAAAAAGAATTCAAGGGGGTGAAATTAAGTTCAGCCGGTTGACCGATTAAAATACTTTGAGGCATGCTTATATCAATCACTCCACCATTTTCTGGGCTAAAACCAGGAGGGCCATTAACAAAGGTTTGGTTACCTACTATTCCGCTTAAATCATACCAAGTATTACCAGAACCAGGGTAAGAAGCGGGATTAGAAGCATCTAGATAAAGAACAAGTCCGTTAAGAGAACCAACGGACTGTAAACCTGAAGCACTACTAATAGTTACTCCCCCAGCTCCTAAGTTGCTTTGATTAGATCCTATACAAGCAATAATTGAATAACTTTGAGATGAATTAGATATATATCTATATTCTTCGTCTGGACAATTACCATCTGTATGAGGAGTGGGGTTATTGGGTACTTTACTCATGTAGACTACTCCACCAGCTTCAAAAGTAGCTCCAGGAGAAAAGTTATCTGCTTCAGGGTATGCGTTATTATCTGCATAATATAGCTCTAGGGCATTAGCCATGGCTTTTAGATCATTTAGTCTTTTAGCGTCTCTGGCACTAGCTCTGGAGTTACCTAGGGCTACTATTACTAGAGTAGATAATATACCTATAATAGCTATAACTACTAGGAGTTCTATTAGGGTGAAGGCTTTTACTGTTTTATTAGATTGTAGAATAAAGAATTTATTATTATATAATTTGCTGTTTAACTTGTTATTTAACTTATTACTTACCCCACTGTTAAACACCTCAAATCGTTGAGGTGTTTTCTTGTTTTCTTGATTTTTCTTATTTTCCCTGTATAGCATAATATTATCGCAGAGATTGAAATTAAGTATGCTCTTTTAAGAAGTAATTTCTACTTAATTTAAACTATAATTATAATATCACAAAACCGGATAATTCACCAACAGTCGTTAATTAATAATTCATATAAATACCTTGCGCAAGAAAATTAATTAAACCCTACGTATTGTACTTCTTCTTCCATTATTACACCGTATTTATTCTTTATCTCTTTTTTAACAAATTCAATTATCTTAACAATATCCGATGATTTAGCCTGATCAGTGTTAATTATAAAATTAGCGTGCTTCTGACTTATCTCTGCTCCGCCTTGGCGATAACCCATTAAACCAGCTTGTTCAATAAGGTAGCCCGCACCAATCTTACCGCCCCTGATCTTATTATCCTTCTCTGCTTGTTCATAAAGAGCTGGGTTAACAGCGCCAATGTCTTTAGCAAAAAAGTTTTTAAAAATACAACCAGCACTGGGTTCTTTAGGTTGCGAATTTCTGCGATAATCTAAATACTCTTCTATATGTTTCTCCATTATTTCTTTATCTCCCTCATTTAATTCTAAAGTGGCATCCCAGACTACTAACTTAGGATCATCCTTAACTCTACTATGACGATAAGCAAAACCGCATTCCGGACGGGATAAGACATGAAAAGATAAAGTCTCTATGTTAAAAATCGTAATCTTAGGAGTAATAACATCAAAAGAACCACCATGCGCGCCGGCGTTACCCCTAATCGCTCCACCTAGAGAACCTGGAATACCAATAGCCCATTCAAGACCAGATAAATTATGAACTAAAGCAAAACGAGCCAGATCTCCAACATCATAGCCCGCTCCAACAACTATTGTTTTTTCATTAAGTATAATATTCTTATTTTCTAAATGAATAACTAATCCCCTAACTCCCTGATCATTAATTAAAACATTACTGCCTCCACCTAAGATGGTAATCGGGTGATTCTTACTTTTAGCCCACTCAACAGCTAATCTAAGCTCATCTTCTTTCTTAACCGCCAAAAAATATTCAGCCGCACCCCCTATTTTATAGGTAGAAAAACCATTAAGATAATAATTATGTTGTAATAGTTCTTTGATCATATGGTTATTATAACTTATTTTTCATTTTCAAGTAACCTTTCCCCTATCCTGAAAACATCACCAGCGCCTAAGAGAAGAATTACTTCTCCTTCTTTAATTGTTTGTCTTAAATATTCTTCCGTCTCTTTAAGTCCTCCCTGATGCGAAACATTATTGTGCCCTTGTTCTTTAATCGCCTGAACCACTTCTTGGGCACTAATTCCTCCTTGTTCTTCTCTAGCTGAGCCGTAAATATCCAAAACAATTACTTCATCAGCTAAAGTAAAACTCTTAGCAAACTCTTTTAATAAGGCCTTAGTACGGGTAAAAGTATGAGGATGAAAAACTACTCGTAGTTTTTCTTTACTATATTTTTGCCTTACCGCTTCTAGGGTAGCCTTAATCTCTGTTGGGTGGTGTCCGTAATCGTCTAAAATAATCGCTCTCCTATATTCTCCCATTATCTCCATTCTTCTAGCTGTCCCCGAAAAAGTCTTAAGGTGTTCCCTAATATCCTTAAGTTCAAGCCCAAGTTCAATTGAGGTCGCAATAACTGCTAAAGCGTTTAAGACATTATGTTGCCCGCTTAAACTTATGGCAAAAGAACCTAAGTCTTCAAGTACACCTGCTTCCTGATCCCTTAAGCTAACATGAAAATACTGATACCCCTTATCATAAATAAGATCTTTAGCGGAATAATCCGCTGTCTGCTTAAAACCATAACCAATAACCCTACCCACTGTATTCTCTTTTACAAGATTATACGCAACAATATCATCTTGGTTAACTATTACAGCGCCAGACTTAGGAACTTTTCTTACAAAGTCAGCAAAAACTTTTTCATAAGAGGCTTGATTAGGAAAAAAATCCGGATGATCATATTCAATATTATTTAACAAAACCAAGCGAGGGCGATAATATTGCAACTTATTTTGGTATTCATCCGCTTCAATAATTAAATAAGAAGAATCTCCAGCTAACCCGGCTCCTTTAAATTGCGGAACTTTAGCCCCAACCATTACTCCTGGTTTTAAACCTGCCCGATCCGCTACATAACCAAGCCAAGCCGTCACTGTTGTCTTACCATGCGAACCACAAACGGCAATACCGAAAGAGTTATTAAAAAGCTCAGCTAAAGCCTGGGCATAAGTTACGGTTTTAGTCGCTAAAGAGGGCTTGCTTAAAGCCGCTCTTACTTCCTCATTAGTCTCGGAGTTATAAGCGGTGGAATAAATAATTAAATCATAATTACCCTCCTTAATTCTTTCTTCCAAAAAACCGTCATAGACTTTAACACCGGCAGAAGCTAAAACAGAATCGGTCATAAAAGTTTCCCCAGTATCGCTACCACTTAAAACCAAACCACGTTTAGTTAAAAACTCAGCCAACATGGTCATCCCCGCCCCCTTAACTCCGATCATGTAAATGTTTTTTATTTTAGATAAATCCATATAATAAATTAAGAGCTTAGTTTTTTAATTATCTCAAGCATATTTTCATTAGCTCCTTCTTTCATTATCTTAGAGATATTTCTTTTAAACTCTTCTTGTTGGTTTTTGTCTTGTAAAATATCTTTAATTAATGATAAAAGCGTTTCTTTATTTAAATCTTTTTGCCAAAGCACTAAAGCCGCTCCCTGCTTAGCAAAATAAGCAGCGTTATCTTCTTGATGAGAGTTTGGCATGGGAATTATGATACAAAGCTTTTTAAGAGAGCATAACTCGGTTAAAGTAGAAAGTCCGGCTCTAGTAATAACTAAATCAGCTTCACGCATAACTAAAGACAAAGAACGACTGTCTAGGAATTTATGATAAACATATTGTCCGTTGATCTTTTCTTTATCTTGTTTATCTTCATTTCTCTCTTTCTCACCCTCTTCCTCTTTATTTCTTAAAAAACCTCCAACATGAACAACTTTAGCAAAACTTAAAAGATCGTTTAAAGAAGTTTTAACAAGGTCATTAATCGCCAAGGAACCGGTACCACCGCCCAAAACAAGGATTGTCGGGAGAGTATTGTTAAAAACTTGATGATGGGAATCTTGTTTGATATTTTTCTCAGCTTCAGTTATTGTCTTTATTATTCTAAATTCTTTATTAACCGGATTACCAAGCCAAATAGCTTTACTTCCATAATCTTTAAGGTTTTTTTCAAAAGTAACGGTAATAGTTTTAGCAAAAGGGGCCATTAGGCGATTCGCCAATCCTGGTCTAATATCTTGCTGATGAACAACCACCGGAATCCTTAAACACCAAGCCGCCCAAACCGTCGGTACGCTAACAAAAGCCCCAGCGGTTATTAAGCAAGTTGGTTTTAATTTAAAAAGAAGAGATAAAGATTTAAAAAAGGCTATTTTTATTTTAAAGATATCGGTAAAGTTCCTAAAAGACCAATATCTTCTAAACTTACCAGCCGGCAAAGAATAATATGGTAGAGTATAAGGCTCTACCATAACCTTCTCCACTCCGTCTTTAGTACCAAACCAAACGGGGTTATAGCCAGACAATTTAAGATCTTCAACCAAAGCCAAAAGAGGCGCCACCGAACCCCCGGTTCCCCCACCTGAAAGAACTATGGTTTTCTTCTGATTGCCATATTCCTTATCTTTTTTCTCCTCTTTTATTTCTTCTTTTAATTCTTGCATATTGAGTAATTGATAATAAGATTATTTCTATTCTAAGATTTAAAAATTATTTTATGTTTCCAAGTCTTAAAAATTATTTCCATTTCCAAGCCTTAGAAATTATTTTTATAACTTAACTCTTTTATAACCTATCTTTAACTTGCCGATACTTACTTAAAAAAAGTTCATACTGTTTTCTTCGTACCGGGCTTGAAGCTGCCACCAAACGATCCACCGGCACCCAGCGATACGCTTTATGTTCATAAGGATTTAAACGAACAGCTTGAGGATCTTTATGATAACGCATGATAAACAATGTCTGCTTTTGTCCTTTATAACCATGCCAATGATTACTATGGGGTAGCTTATATGAATAGATGTTCTTATAAGAGGAAATAATCTCAAGATCAACAAGACCTGTTTCTTCATTAACCTCTCTTAAAACCGCTTGCCTGCGATTTTCTCCTGGATCAACCCCGCCTTGTGGTAAACCCCAATAATTATGACTACCGGCTCCGTTAATAATTAAAACATCTTGGTTGTCATTAATTATCATAGCCACTACGTTAGGTCTAAAACGCCAGCGCCTAAGTTCCCAAACTATAACTCTAGAAGGAAAAAGTACAGCCGCTCGCCAAATTCTTCGCCATCTTCGTTTCTTGCCGTCTTGTTCTTGCTTGGGTTGTGAGAAACCACGCCAAAGCCATTCTAGTCCCAAAAATCTTAACCAAGCTGGCGCTCTCTTAACCGCACCGGTTAAAAAATCAAAACTACCCCCCACGCCAATCGCCAATCTAAGACTATTAATCATGGCAGCATGATCTTCTATATAATATTCCTGTTCAGGCGCCCCCAGAGCTGAGAATAAAATCATTGGTTTAAAGTTTTTTAAGCTTTCAATATCACTATTACTATCACCACCCTTTTTAGGATAATATTCTTCCACCCTAAAAATCAAACCAGGATATTTTTTTCTTAAAGTTTTTTCAATAAGTAAACGATCTGAGAGTCCATCCGGTCGGCAAACTATTGCCACCCTTAAACCCTTTTTTTCAGCCAAACCAAGTAAGAAGCTGGTTAAATCAGAACCAGGTAAACGCTTAAACCAAGCCCCTCGTAAAACTCCGGCACAAGTTAAACCAAAACCATCCGGTATAGCCAAATGAGCCGCACTTAAAATACGGCTAAAACGCTGATTATTCTCAGCCAAGATAGCATACTCGGGGTTAACGGTTACTACATGCCTTAGACGATGTCCCCTTAAGAAACTCTCAAGAATATTAAGGTAATCTTGTCGTCCCAGGTTATCAACAGGCATACCGAGAATTTCTAGCCTAGTTGCTCTTTTTCTTAAACCGTATCTTATTCTATGTCTATACTTTTTTATCTTCTTCATATATTATATAATTAAGATTATCAGGCTTTTTTATTATTATCAACTATTACCAATAGGGCTTGACAATTCAACTTAACGATAGTAAAGTAAAATTAGCAGTCTCTTGTTAAGAGTGCTAATATAATTTAAGAATAATAAAATAATTATCAATAAATATCAATAAAAATATGTTAGACAAATTTACCAATAAATCACAAGAAGCCATCATTAACGCCCAAGTTATCGCCCAGGAGTATGGGCAACAGTATATTGGTGCCCTGCATATGCTCTTGGCTCTAATTGAACAAAATGATGGGCTAATAAAACCCATGTTAGAATCTCTATCAATAGACACCGACACCCTAAGAGATAAAGTTGAAGCCGAAATTGAAAAAATACCCAAAGTCCAAGTACAGGTATCTTCCGGTATGGTACAGGGCACTACCGAAATGGCCATGATCGTAGAAACCGCGGTTAAAGAAGCTTCCTCTATGAACGATGACTATGTTTCCACTGAACATCTTTTTCTATCAATCTTGGAAATTAAATCCCCTGCCCAAGCTTTGCTTTTAAAAAACGGCTTAAATAGAAACCAAATACTAAAAACTATTAAAGGCTTGCGCGGTGATAAAAAAATAGACAACGCGGATCCAGAAACTCGTTTTCGCGTTATTGAAAAATATACCAACAACCTAACTACCTTAGCTAAAGAAAGTAAACTTGATCCAGTTATCGGCAGAGATGATGAAATTAAAAGACTGATGCAAATTCTCTCTAGAAGACTAAAAAACAATCCGGTCCTAATCGGTGAAGCCGGTACCGGAAAAACCGCCATCATTGAAGGTCTGGCCCAAAGGATTGTGGCCGGTGAAGTTCCGGAAAGCTTAAGAGACAAAGAAATAGTTTCTTTAGACCTGGGATCTTTAATTGCTGGTGCTAAGTTTCGCGGCGAGTTTGAAGATCGCCTTAAAGCTTTAATTAAAGAAGTTGAAGCTAATGACGGTAACCTAATCCTCTTTATAGACGAACTTCATACCATTGTCGGTATGGGAGCAGCAGATGGTACCGCTGATGCGGCCAACATGCTTAAACCAGCTCTAGCTCGTGGTAGTCTTAGGGTTATTGGTGCTACTACCACAAAAGAATACCAAAAATATATTGAAAAAGACACAGCCCTAGAAAGACGCTTTCAACCGGTTTTAGTTACCGAACCAACCGAAGAAGACGCCATTGCTATTATGCGAGGTATTAAAGATAAGTACGAATTACACCACGGAGTAAAAATTAATGACGAAGCTATTATGGCGGCCGTTAGTTTTTCTTCCCGTTACATCAGCGACCGCTTCCTGCCAGACAAAGCTATTGACCTAATGGATGAAGCGGCTTCTTCTTTACGTATGGAAATAGATTCCTCCCCAGAAGAGTTAGATATTCTTAAACGAGATATTCGTCGTTTGGAAATTAAAAAAGCCGGACTTAAGGAATCACAAAAAGAAACCAAACTTAAAGATATTAATAAAGAACTATCTAATTTACGCGAAAAGGCCGGACAAATTGAAACCCGCTGGCAAAACGAAAAGAACCTAATTGCCAATATTAGAAACTTTAAAAAAGATATTGAAAACCTTAGAGCAGAAGCAGACTCTGTCCAAAGACGAGGCGATGATTTAACTAAAGTGGCGGAAATTCGTTATGCAAAAATTCCCGAACTGGAGAAAAAAATTCGCAAAGAAGAAACCGACCTGATTCGTCTACAAAAATCTGGGCAACGTCTTTTAAAAGAAGAAATAGACGCCGAAGATATTGCCAAAGTAGTGGCTCGCTGGACTGGTATTCCGGTTTCCAGAATGCTTGAATCGGAAATTAAAAAACTTTCCAGAGCGGAAAACGAACTTAAGAAAAGGGTTTTAGGTCAAGACATTGCCATCGCCGCCGTCTCTCATGCCTTGCGTCGCTCACGAGCCGGCATTAACGAAGAGAAAAAACCGGTAGGCTCGTTTCTTTTTGTGGGTCCAACAGGTGTTGGTAAGACGGAGTTGGCTAAAGCCTTGGCTGAGTTTATGTTTAACGATGAAAACTCTTTAATTCGTCTGGACATGAGCGAATATATGGAAAAACACAGTGTAGCCAGAATGGTGGGTTCACCTCCTGGATATATCGGACACGAGGAAGGCGGACAACTAACAGACAGAGTACGTCGTCGCCCATACAGTGTTATCCTTTTTGATGAAATTGAAAAAGCTCACCCAGAAGTCTTTAATATTCTTTTGCAAATTCTAGATGATGGACGACTAACTGATGCTAAGGGCAGAACGGTTAACTTTAAAAATACGATAATTATCATGACCTCCAACTTGGGTAATGAAATTATCCGTGAGTACTCTATCGGTTTTGCTGAATCTTTGGATGAACAAGCTACCCAAAACCTGCAACATGAAGAAATGAAAGAAAAAATAGACAAGATTCTAAGACAACACTTTAAGTTGGAGTTTCTTAACCGTATAGACGAAGTGGTAATCTTTAAGAGTCTACTTAAAAACGATTTATTAAAAATCATTGATCTTGAACTAGTTAAGGTGGAAGACAGATTAAGGAATAAAGACATTAAAATAAAGATTGCCAAAGACGTTAAGAAAATGTTAGCCGAAAAGAGTTTTGATAAAACCTTTGGAGCAAGACCTCTAAAAAGAGTAATCCAAAATATGATCCTTAACGAATTAGCTTCGGAAATAATCTCCGGTAAGATTAAACAAGGAGATAAAGTAACGATTTCCCTAGATGTGAAACAAAACATTCTAATGAGTGTTAAATAAAGGAGAAGTAAAAGATAAGTAAAAAAGAAAAAAGACTCTTTAAGCCATATAAACACCCTATAAACAAAGGAAATAAACCCGCCAGACACCTGGCGGGTTTATTTTTACAAAAGATCTTGTCCTAAATAATTTTAAATGGTATCATAATAATATAGATAAATTGACTTTTAAAAGAGTGTTTTTAATCTTAACGTCGGTTATATCATCATGTTATATAAAGAGAATAAGAAAAACCAAGAAAACAAAAAAACACCTCAACGATTTGAGGTGTTTAACAGTGGGGTAAGTAATAAGTTAAATACTATATTAAATAGAAACTTGAACACTAGATTACACAGTAACAAATCCTTTATTAAACAATATAATAAAACAGCAAAAGCCTTCACCCTAATAGAATTATTGGTAGTCATAGCTATCATAGGTATATTATCTACTCTAGTAATAGTAGCCCTAGGTAATTCTCGCACTAGCGCCAGAGATGCTAAAAGATTAAATGATCTAAAAGCTATGGCTAATGCTCTAGAGCTATATTATGCAGATAATAATGCATATCCTGAAGCAGATAACTTTTCTCCTGGAGATACTTTTGAAGCCGGTGGAGTGGTATATATGAACAAAGTACCAAATAATCCTACCCCAAGAACGGATGGAGATTGTCCAGATCAAGAATATAGATATGTAAAAACCAATAATAGCTATAGTATAATAGGATGTGTTGGATCAAGCTCCTTAAACATTTCTGCCGGAGGAGTTATACTTGAAACAGGGGGTTCCCTAAAATCTGTTGGAGTAATTAGTGGAATGGTGGGTTGGTGGAGATTTAACGAAGGCAATGGAAATACAGTTCTCGATTGGAGTGGTAACAACCATCATGGCACATGGACTGGTACTGGTCCTTACTATACAACCAATAGCGTTGAAGGAGGTTTTGGTGGTAGTTTTAATGGATCAAATAACCTAGTCACAATTCCCAATCATAATGATCTGAATTTTGGAACCTCAAGTTTCACCATAACCGTTTGGGCTAGCGACCACAATCCATCAGGTAATAATACTTGGGCTAATGTTATTAATAAAGGTAACCCCCGTTTAGGATATAATCCGACATATACTGGAACAGGCGCTTATGGGATAGGACGTTATACTAACGTCCAGAATCAATATCACTTCACAATCGGTGATGGAGCAATAAATAATCAAAGGGCTTCGTCAGATTTATCTGATGTAGGAGAGCCATATTATTTTCTGGCCTTATCTATTAATAGAGCTCTTGGCGAAATGAGGGCCTATGTGAACGGAGTTCAGGTGGGTGCTGTTGTAACAATAACAGCCGGATCAGTTTCAAATTCAGCTCCGCTCTACTTCGGTAACGGAAATGGATACTGGAACGGTAAAATAGATGATGTTCGCCTATATAATAAAGCGTTATCAGCAGAAGATATTCAGACTCTCTATAGCATAATTACACAGTAGATAGTAGCAGATCTTAATTTCAGCCTAAGATGGCTTCAACTCTATAAAAATATATTACT
Source organism: Patescibacteria group bacterium (assembly GCA_030583705.1). Taxonomy (NCBI): domain Bacteria; species Patescibacteria group bacterium. The sequence continues at coordinate 527,603 of CP129471.1, forward strand.
TTGTCTTTTCCTTAAAATAATGTATAATGAATATCCATACCACAGAGGGCGGTATTCGGTATTATTAAGCTTAAAACATATAAATATGATTAATAAAAACATGGTAAAAAAGAAGACTCTAAGCTCCTTATTATTAATGGCTTTGCTTTTCTCGGCTTGGCCTTATTATTCTCAAGCACAAACAATAACAGGCACCTTTAATCCTGGTAATATTATCAGCGACCGAGAAATCTTGGATAATAACACCATGAGCGAAAGAGAGATCCAAGCTTTTCTTGAAAGCAAAAAAAGCTTTCTGGCTAATTATAAAGTAATAGACGATCAAGGTAATGAGATTTTAACTTCCCGCGCTATCTACGACCGAGCACTTACTAACCGTCTAAGCGCAGAGTTTATTATTGTCATGTTACAAAAAGAAATGGGTCTTATTGAACTAACCACCATACCGGATAATCGTCGCCGGGTAGACTACGGCATGGGCTACGGCTGTCCAGATAGTGGGGGTTGTAATCCTCGTTGGGAAGGCTTGTGGAAACAAATTAACAGTGCCACTTTGCAATTTAGAGATTACATGGATAACCCCGGACGCTATCGTTTCCAAGTCGGACAAACCTATACCTTTAATAATCAATTCTCCACTCTGCAACAAGGTCCTCTAAATGTTACCATTGAAAACCGTGCCACCGCTTCTTTATATAACTACACCCCGCATGTCTATAACGGTAATTACAACTTCTGGAGAATTTGGCAACGTTACTTTACCAAAAGCTATCTTAACGGCTCCCTACTCCAAGCTTCAGGTGAAGCCGGAGTTTGGTTAATCCAAGATGGCCTAAAACGTCCCTTCCTTTCTCGTAGCGCCCTTACCTCGCGTTTTGACATTAACCATATCCAAATTGTTAGCCGAGGTGACCTGGATAAATATCCAACAGGCACTCCGATTAAATTTTCGCAGTACTCTGTCGTAAGAATTCCAACTGGTAGGATTTATCTATTGGTAAATGACACCAAACGACACTTTGTTGACATGGAAGCCTTTAGAAAAGTCGGTATCCATCCGGATGAAGTTATAGCCGTTACACCTGAGGAAATAGCTTCATATAAAGACGGAGTATCTATTACCGCCAACGACGCTTATCCAGCCGGAGCTATCTTACAAAACAAACACACTGGTGGTATGTATTGGATAGACGGACAAACCAAGGCTCCTCTTTTGGATAAAGTTCTCTTAAGTACTAACTTTAAAAACCAACGCTATATCCAGGTTGATCAAACCATACTTGATACCTTTACTACCGTTGAACCCGTTCGCTTAATGGATGGAGAACTGGTTAAAACCATTGACAATCCCGTAGTCTATGTTCTTGAAGACGGCTTAAAACGCCCGATTTCTTCTGAAGCGGTCTTTTTAAGGCTTGGCTATAAATGGCCTAATATCTCAATCGTCTCAGATCGCCTCTTAAACCTTCATGAAGAGGGTGAATTAGTAATCTCACAATAAATTTATGGCTCTTTGTTCGGCCGCGCTAGTGCCCCATAGTCCTCTTTTGGCACCCAATATTGGAAAAGAAAACACTGCTTTTTTTGCCGCTACCATTAAGGCTATGCAAAATCTTAGCCAAGAAATAAAAGAAGCGGACACAATTATCGTTATCACCCCACACGGCTTAAGAATTGATGATCAAGCGGTCTGGAATATCTCGCCTGAGTTTAAAGCCGACCTAAGTGATTTTGGAGACTTGGTAACAGACTGGCGCTTTAACGGTGATGTTTCCCTACCGGCTCGCTTTAGAGAAAAAGCCGAAGATAGTTTTCTTACCAAACTATTAACCCAAAAGGGGCTTGATTATGCTTCCTCAATTCCTCTTTACCTGTTAAATATAGCCGGTACCAATATTCGAGTATCTCCGCTCTCACCTCCCAAAAGAGGTCTTTTTGAGGACTACATTAAATTTGGCATGGTTTTAAGAGATTTAGTATTGGACGAAAATAAAAATATTGCTCTAATCGCTTCCGCTGATCTTTCACATCGTTTAAGTAAAAAAAGTCCAGCCGGCTATTCATCCAAAGCCGCCAAACTTGATCAAAAGATTATTAAGGCTCTGATGGAAAAAGATGAGGAGACTCTAAGAAAAATAACAGATAAAAACTTAACCGAAGCCGGCTTTGAAGATTATGATGTTCTATTAGTTTTCTTCGGCTTTATTAAAGAGACTGGCTACAACTTGGAAACTCTTTCATATGAATTCCCTTTTGGCACAGGGCACACAGTTTTAAAACTCAAACTTGATCACGAGGAGAAAGATTAGCTAAGATTTTAAAAAAATAAGCCCAAGGAGCGCCGCTATCACAAAGCTCTTTGGTGTCATTAAAGGCGCGTTCAATAACTTCGCTAGGATAATCCTTACAAACCTTAAAAACCGCGTTACGTTTAAAACCCGGTACATTAAGCTCTTTAATTATTCGCAGAGCCAAGTCTTGCCAAGGATAAGCTGGAGGAGCTTGACGCTGCTTATTCTGGGCAAAAATATCCTTTAGAGAAACTGGCTTTTTCTTATTAAAAGAAACCATGATAATAAAGATAAAAGATAACTAATTAAAAAATATATTTTATATATTTTAATTATAGCACTATCTTAGAACAAAATAAAGATGAGTAAAAAAACAAACGAAGTAACACCACTAAATAAGCTAAAAAACCGTATATTTAAAATAAAACTTGCTTTTTATATTCTTTTTACAAAACTTGCTTTTTACCTAAAAATACATTAAGATAACCTTATAATAATAAAAAATATGTCTATTCTTGCTTTAGTTATCCATCCTAACGATATTTTAAGAGCAGTCTCCGGAGCGGTACCGATTGAGGCGATTAAGAATTATCGCCAACTGGTTCTTGATATGAAAGAAACCATGATCGCCAGAAGAGGTATCGGCTTAGCAGCCCCACAAGTGGGACAAAATATCCGCCTAATAATTGTCCAAACTAAAGATGGTCCACAGGCTCTTTTTAATCCCGAAATTAAAGATTCTTCAGAAGATCAAGAATGGGGAGAAGAAGGCTGCTTATCCATTCCGGGGGTTTTTGGAGATGTAGAAAGACATAAAAAAATTCAATGCGAATATTTTAATGAATTTGCGGAACCAAAAAAACTAGAGGCTGAAGGTTTAATGGCCAGAGTTATCCAACACGAAATAGATCATTTAAACGGTATTCTTTTTATAGACAAGGGTAAAAATATTCATCAAAACTAAAGACCATGGAAAATAATAAGCGCCCGAAAAAAATTATCTTTGCCGGCACGCCGGCTTTTGCTGTACCTTCGCTAGAAGCTTTAATTAAAGATTCTCGTTTTACAGTAGTGGCGGTTATTACCCAACCGGATATGCCTGTTGGGAGAAATAAGGCGATTATTGGTTCACCAGTTAAACAATGCGCTGTGCGTCATAATATACCAATACTCCAACCTTCCAGCCTTAAGTTCATCATTGAACAAATAAAAGAATATGAACCAGAGGCTATAGTCGTAGTGGCTTTTTCTCAACTGGTTCCACCGTCTGTGCTTAGTATTCCGCCTTTTGGTTGTGTTAATTTACACGGCTCTCTTTTACCAAAATACCGGGGTGCCTCGGTTGTCCAAGCCCCTATTCTTAATGGAGATAAAGAAACTGGTGTAACGATTATGGTGATGGACGAAAAGCTAGATACCGGACCGTTGCTTTCTGAGGCAAGATATGTTATAAAAGATAACGAAACAGCCGAGAGTTTAGCTGAAGAACTTTCTCAGCTAGGTGCAGAAATTTTGCCAGATACTTTAGATAACTACCTTGAAAAAAAGCTTTTGCCAACACCCCAACCAAAAGACGCTCCTTCAGTCTATGTACCAAGACTAGTTAAAGCCGATGGACTTATAGACTGGAATAAAGAAGCGATTTATCTGGAGAAATTTGTCCGAGGTATGACACCTTGGCCTTCAGCCTGGACTTGGCTTAAAGGCAAACAACTAAAGATTCTTGAAGCAGATAATTCTCCTCTACCATTTAATCTCCATAAACCAGGAAAAACTTTTTTATATAACAGTTGTCTAGCAGTACAATGTGGACAAGACTCATTGTTGGTAAAAAAATTGCAATTAGAGGGTAAGAAAGCTTTAACAGCTCAAGAGTTTGTACGAGGTTATAATGACTTTATAGGACAAACTTTAGGCTAAACCATGGTCCCTTCGTCTATCGGTTAGGACATCAGGTTCTCATCCTGAAAAGAGGGGTTCGACTCCCCTAGGGACTACTAAATATAAAACAGACACTTTACACTTGAAGTGTCTGTTTTATATTAAAGACTACAAAACGCTTAAAGCTTGGATTTCTTCTTCACTTAAAGCTCTGTTATATAATCTTACTTCATCAAGATAACCATGAAAAAAAATAGAGCTTTTATAACCACCTATTTTATTATGCCAACCTATCTCACCGGTATCCAAATCATTTCTTGAACCCACTAAATTACCGTTATTATAAACTCGAGCATTCACTTGATCTTCTCTTACAATAGCTATAACGCTATCGGCGTTAATGGCAATAGTCGGAGACAAAGAAATGGCTAAACCCCTTAAGTTAACAGCTGAAGAGGAAATTCTAGCGTTATAAGCTCCTGTACTCGATCCTCCTAAGATACCTGGAAAAGCTCCATTAGCGGATAAAAATTTAGCATAAAATATTAAGGTCATATCATTATTATTAGAGGGTATGCTAGGAATCGCAACATAAGAAGAAGAACCGTTAAAAGCTATACAGCTACCGGAAAGACAGTTATTACCAGTTTCCCAAACAGCTCCGTCAGTTAAAGTTCCATGACGGTTATTACCGGAAAGATCATAGGCTATACTACCTGCAGCTTCATCAAATTTCCAATAAGCAATCAAAGAATCCATTGGTCCTAACTGTTGAGTACCTTGGGTGGAAAAAACAACCCCTCCAGATGGAAGCTCTCCTTGAGGTGAGCCTAGACAAGTAACGATATTATATGAAGGACCGGAATTAATATAACGATATTCTTGATCAGGACAACCTCCGTCCGTTCTTGGAGTAGGATTATTGGGTACCTTACTCATGTAGACTATTCCACCAGCTTCTAAGGGCTGTCCTGGAGAAAAATTAGCTGCTTGGGGATATGAGTTATTATTTGCATAATATAGCTCTAGGGCATTAGCCATGGCTTTTAGATCATTTAGTCTTTTAGCGTCTCTGGCGCTGGTTCTTGAATTATTTAAAGAAACAATGACTAAGGTAGATAATACACCAATGATAGCTATAACTACCAAAAGTTCTATAAGAGTAAAGGCTTTCTTTGGCTTATTGATAAAATCCATAAGTTAAATAAGTTTATCTATCTCCTCGGCCATAAGTCTATCCTTTTGGGTAATTATATCTCCCTGATCGTGGGTACAAAGTTTAATCATTACTTTGTTATAGGTATTAGTCCAGGTGGGATGATGATCCATTTCTTCGGCCAATTCAGCTACTTTGGTTATAAAAACAAAAGCTTCTTTAAAATCTTTAAAGACAAATTCTTGAACTAAAGAGTTGTTTTGTTCTTGCCACATATATTAATAATTTTTCATTTTTAGTTTGTTAACCTCTTTAGAAAAGAAATTTAACAATTCTTTTTTAGTCGGTTTTTTAAAATCAAACATGATTATATCTGTCTCAACTATGTCATCAAAATACAAAAGTTGTTCTAAAAATATTCTGTCATTAAACTCCGAACCGAATTTTTTTAAGGCCGAATCAATAATCTCCTTTAAAGAAGCTATTTTCTTTTTAAGACCGCAATATAAATCAATATAATCTTTCATTTCATCACGTCGTCCAATAGTATAAGCCTTGGTGGCTAAAATTTCCTTAGCCGAAAGTATTGATACATATTCTGTCTTTCTTAAAGGAGCTACCAAGGGGAAAGGATAATGTAGGAAAGTTATCTTAACGGAATTAACCAAAACCGTTAACTCTTTTTCATGAGAAACCATTATTTGCAATGGAAAATCTTTAAAAATTTTATTAACCTTAGTGATCAAGCTTTTCTTGATTGTTTTTTCAGTAAAAAGATCAAAATCAACAGAAACACGGTGTCCAATCAAGAGAGACAACCCCGTCCCGCCAGCCAAATAAAAATCTCCTTTAAACTCATTTAAAGAAGGCAACAACTTTTTAGCTTCTTTAGTTAATGTTTTAAGATGAATTATCATTTAGTCAACAAAATAAATAATTTCAAGGTTCTCTCGGGCAAAGCCGAGCGACCTTTGGCTAAAGCGACTTCCTTAATTATTTTAGCTGGATAATTATTAAAAAGCCATCGCCAAGCAGACAAATCTCCGTATTTTAAAACTCTTTTAATAATAAGTTTTTGATCATCCTTTAAATCCAGTTTGTCTTTTTGAACATCCCAAAAGAAATTTAAAATTGTTGTTGGAATAGATTTTTTCATATACTAATATTATATCACATATACAATATTATTACAATACATTTTTTAAAACAATTTTTAAAACATTATACCTTGGGCTATAATTTAATAAACCCGCCAGGCGGCTGGCGGGTTTAAACCATTGATTTTATTACCTTAAATTACCACCATTCCTTACCTTGTCTAACCAAAACTTCTTCGGCTATTTTTTTATCCGCTAAAAGAATAGCGGCTACTCTGTCCAGTCTGGCTGCTTGTGAGCCTTTAATAAAAACAATATCCCCTGCTTTTATTTCCTTAAATACTTCTTCCCCCGCTACTGTTGCTTCAGTAAAATGACTAATATTTTTAGCGGGTAATCCGGCTCTACTTGCCGCTTCACCTATAATCTTAGCGTCTTCTCCAACTGTAATAAGTCTATCTATTTTCAATTCAGCGCATTTCTTCCCCACCGCTTCATGGCCACTAACAGACTCTTCTCCAAGCTCTTTCATATCTCCCAAGACAGCTAAAACTCTGCTCTTATTTTGTTCAGCTACTCGAGCTGTAACAGACAAACCTTCAATCATAGCCTCTGGTGAAGCGTTATATGAGTCATCTACTAAACAACTACCATTTAAACCGGCTAAAACATGCATACGTCCTGGTACCGGCGCACAAGATTCAATCGCCTTACTAATCTCAATAGCGTTTAAACCATAGCTTAATCCAACCGCCGCTGCTGCCAAGGCTGAATAAACCGAAGTTTGGGCAAAAGAATAATTAATTCTCACCGGTACTGAAGAACCATCGGCCGTTAATTTAAAGGTTAAACCACCTCTTGGAGCTTCTCCTTGTTGTAAAAATATTTTTAGAGCCTCAGCTCTAACTTGAGCCCCCTCGTTAAAACCGTAATTAACCGATCTAATGGGTAGATTAGCAAAAATATTTCTGCAGTTTTCATCGTCATAATTATAAAAAGCAAAGCCGTCTTGGGTAATACCTTTAGCTAATTTTATTTTCTCCGCATGCAGGGCCTGCTTGGAAGGAAAAAATTCCAAATGAGCACTTCCGAGTTTAGTAATAACAGCGCGGTGGGGACGAGCAAGAGATAAAAGATAATCCATGTCATTTGGTCTATCTATACCCATTTCCAAAACCAACATTTCGGGATAATTCTTATCCTTAAAGATTAATAACTTAAGAGCTTTTAAAATAACTCCTAACCAAGGAAAAATTGAACGTCCACCACTAATGGAGCCCAGTACGGTCAAGGGTAAGCCGAATTCATTATTATAATTTTTAAAACTCTCACGAACGCTAAAGCGCGCAGCTAAAACACAAGCGACCATAGCCTTAGTAGTGGTCTTACCCACGCTCCCGGTTATCCCAATAATTTGTGGCTTATAACGTCGTATTACCAAACGAGTCAAATAAGCCAAGATTTTTTGCACTAAGAAACGAAACATATATGAACATTACCCTTAATTAATATTTTAATAACTTTACTCTACTATTACTCTATTATCTTATAATAACCTTATTATATACCAATCTATCCTTAATCTATTATTTTTAACACCTTTTAACTTAATTTTCAAGTGGCCTGTCTGGCTTAATCTGCCAATGATTAATTAAGAAGTCTGTTACCTCTTTAGCTAAAGGTACCACTGTGCTTTCCGCATAAATAGCCGAACGAGGCTTAGAGAACTGGGTAAGGATAACAAATTTAGGATCAGAGGCTGGTACAATCCCTATAAAGGTATGATCATAGTGTCCACTGTAGCCACGAGTAGAGGCGGAAGCTACCTGAGCCGTACCGGTCTTACCAGCAATATAATAACCCGGTGTTTGGATTCTTTTTGAGTGCCCTTTCTCCACTACGTTAACCAATATACCATTTAAAAGAGCAGCTGTTCTTTCGCTAATTACTCTAGGTTGTTCTGGTATTGGGGTAATAAAGCGTTCGCCTTCAGCAGAAATTATTTCTTTAACCAAATAGGGTTTAGGTAATTTTCCGCCATTAGCGATAACAGCATATGACATAACCATTTGTAAAGGGGTAACCGTTAAACCTTGCCCGAAGCTGGCAGTAGCGGCTGAAATCTCGGTAACTTGTTTTCCGGTAATACTCTTGATATTACCTTCTCCCTCTCCCTGGAGTTCAATCCCCGTCTTTTCTCCAAAACCGAATTTCTTAACATAATCCGCAAAAACTGCCGGACCAACTTGTTGCATAGCGTAAATAGCCCCGGTATTTAAAGACTGCTCTAAAACCTTATTCATATCAACTAGCCCATGCCCCCCTTTTTGGGCAAAGTCCGAGTTACGAATTGGACGATGCCAACCAGGAATCATAATTTGCCCATGATCAACATAAGTGCTAGCAGGCGTTACTTTTTCCTGATCAAGAGCAGCTGCCATGGTAATGGCCTTAAAAACCGAACCAGGCTCATACTGATTAAAAACTCCGGGATTGTTAAAGACTTGAATATTTTTGGTTTTTTCATAAGTATTTGGATCAAAGTCCGGTGAACCGCACATAACTAAAATCGCTCCGGTCTTGGGGTCAACCACAATCACACTACCATTATCTGCGCCATGCCTTAAACGAGATTCATTAAGCATCCGGCAAGTATTGGCTTGCGCCAAGCGATCTATGGTTAAAACCAAACTGTCTCCGTCTTTTTTCCTAAGATGTTGGCGGTTGTTAACAATAACCGTTCTTCCACTACCTCGCTCCGAACTAACCGAACCATATTCCCCAAAAAGACGGTTATCAAAAAATCCTTCAAGGCCATAACGACCGCGTTGTTCGTCGGTATCATAACTGGTAAAGCCCAAAATATGCGAACCAAGGTTAAGCTCGGGATAGAAACGCTGAGGCATTAGATGAAAACCAAATTGCGGCAAAAGAGGTTTTCTGGCATCAAAAAAACCCTCCATAGTCATCCGCCCACTCTTTATTTCAAACTTCTCCGGTTCAATATAATTATCTTCATCACTTAGCATAAAAGAATAGAATCTTTTAAGATCATCTAAAGAAATCTTTCTTTCAACCATTCTGAACTGACTTCTTGGTTTATCTAAATTTTGCCGATACTTTTCAAGCTCCTCGGCTTTTTTTTCTTCAAAAAGCTGTTCTCTTCTCAGGTTTTCAATCTCAAGGTAAGTTGAATCTCTCCACAAAGCCTCTTCTTCCGCTCGCAGTCTTATTTCATGGGCCTCTCTTTCTTCTTCCGGTAAAGACCCAAGCTCCAGTAATTTAGCATCTAAACCACCAAAGCGTTCTCGACGTAAAATTTCTTCAACCTCTTTTTTAACATCTTCTTCTTTAAAAAATGTAAAAAGTTTTTCAGAGGTTTGCTCCAAATCTTCAATAAAGATCGGGACAGCAAAAAGTAAGGCAAAGTCTTTGTTAATCGCCACTGGATAAACATTTTCCGAAGATTCGTAATAGTTTTCCTGTAACAAAATCTTACCTCTTTCTGGGATAATAATTTGAGATTGACTATGAGCGGCTTGCGCCATTACACTATATTGTTCATGGTGTATAATCTGCAATTGAGCCAAGCGAACTGCTAAAAAAGCGAACAATAAAAAAATGCCCGCCGAGATAATCGTCATCCGACGACTTTCAACGACGGGCAAACTTTTAGCGCGACGGCTAGAGAAACGATTCATAGTTTTAACGCTGAGCCAATAAGACGCTGTCTGATAGATAATTAATATGTGAGGTCGGTACCAGTCTTAATTGACTAAGCCGCTGATTAAGATTACGAGTAGAAGCCAGATCAACCATGCGACTTTCCATGTCTTGTTTAGCGAATAAAAGACTGTCATGACTAAGTTTAAGATCTCTTAGCTCAAAGCCTTTAACGGACAAACTGTTAACGGTGATAAAATAAGCAACAGATGATATAACCACAGCAATAATTAAACAAAGATTAATAACCGAAAAAAGGGAAGAAAATTTATTGGTTGAATTAGAGTTATTCATAAGCTTTATTTAATCTTTTTGAGCCTTGGCTCTTTTAATTTTTATTTAATGATTAATTAATAACTAATTTATTCCCAATGGGACTATAGCTTCATAGCCGCTCTAAGCTTAGCGCTCCTAGCTCTGGGATTTTGTTCTATTTCTTCATCTGAAGCTGTAATCGGTTTTTTGGTAATAATCCTTAAAGTGGCTTTATGACCACAACGACAATCTGGTGTTTCTTTTGAACAAAGACAGTCTTTGGCTTCTTGTTTGAAAAAGTTTTTAACCACTCTATCTTCCAAACTATGGAAACTTACCACCGCCAATCTACCTCCTGGGGCCATAATCGGCCAAGCGCTTTTAAGGGCTATCTCCAGATTATCCAATTCACGATTAGTAGCCATACGCAAAGCCTGAAAAGTACGAGTGGCAAAATGGATTCTTCCGTGCTTATATTTAGACGGAACAGCTTGGGCCACAGCTTCAACCAATCTAGCCGTATCTTTAATCGGCTCTTCTCGGCGTAACTTATCTATGGAACGAGCAATCCTTAGAGCAAAACGCTCCTCCCCGTACTGTCTGATTATCTCAGCCAAAGCAGGGACGGGCGTCCGGTTGACAATTCGCTCGGTGGCACCCTTTGGTACCAGTGAACCAAAAGCCATATCTAACGGACCAGCCGACTGAAAAGAAAATCCGCGATCCCTGTCTTGGAGTTGAGCTGATGATAAACCCAGATCAAAGACAAGACAATCGAGCTGAACTTTTTCTCCGAAAGTTTGGCGGCAAATTGCCACAAGATCTTTAAAGTTGGCATGATTAATAAATATATTACCGACGCCATTTTCGGTAATTTTTAATTTGGCGTTTTCAATGGCAATTTCATCCGCATCAAGGGCTAACACTTTGCCTTTTTTCCCGACTTTATCAGCCAGAGCAAAAGTGTATCCCCCACCACCCAAGGTGGCGTCCAAAACCGTATCGCCGGGTCGCGGATAAAGTACGGACAAAACTTCTGTCAATAAAACCGGCGTATGTTGGTACATGGGATGACTGCCTTAAATTTCAAATTTCAAATTTCAAATAATCTTGAAATTTAGAGTCTGAAATTAAAAGAATTGTTAATTTATCTCGCCTAAAGTTTCAGCGATTTCGTTACTCTGTTTTTCGGTTTGCTCTTTAAGCTTATTCCATTCACTCTCGTTCCAGATTTCCAAACGGTTATATAAACCAGCCACTACCGCCTTTTTCGCTAAACCGGCAAACAACCTTAAATATTCTGGTACAGTAATCCTACCCTGGTTATCAAAATCAACCTCCATGGCTCCGGCCAGGATAAAACGGGAAAGCTGTCTGTCTTTGGTTTTGTTAAAAGGCAAAGCCGCGATCTTTTCCGCTAAAATCTTCCATTCTTTTTTCGGATAAATAACCAAACAGTTATCTAACCCTCTGGTTACTACCGCTCCACCACGTAAAAGCTGGCGGAACTTGGCTGGTACAGCCACCCGACCCTTCTCGTCAACAGTGTGATTGTATTCCCCGATAAACATGAAAGTTTAAGTTATAAGGGCTAAAACGGTTATGCAGAGGTTATCCACACAATTCCCCACTTTCCCCCTCTAATATGTAATTATACACCATTTAAGACCACTGGTCAACGGATATGGGTCAAGTAATATTTTCTCCAATAAAAATAAGGCTTTTTGTAAAAAGATAATAAAAAATCTGCCAGTTATACACAGGCAGATAAATGATAATAGGGATCTTAAAAAAGAAAAACTCCTTTAAGGTGTGGATTAAGCTCTACGTTTAAGAGTAACGCTCGGTGGTCTGTCATAACCGGGCTTAACTAAAGAAAAATCATTAATTTTCAAGGCTTTTCCGTGGCTAGGTTTAACAGGTATACCCAAAGCATAGCCTAAAGCATTAGCCGTAACCACCCCGATCCTTAAAGAGGTAAAACCAGAACCAGAGTTCTCCACTATAATGGATTCTATATCGGATAATGAAAAACCTTTTTTCTTTAAGCTTTTATCCAAAAGGGGCAAAAGCTTTTCGGCTTGGCTTTTAAGAGCTTTAACGGATAAATCTGCTAAAACAACCTTATTGTCCATAAGCTTGATATTTATAACATCATTTAAAACAGTATTGATATATAACTTCATATAAAGACATTATACAGCACTAAGGAAAAATAAAAAACCCCGATTTTAATAAACCGGGGTATATTGTGCTGAAAGAACGATTAGAAAGCTTTGTAGGCGGTTATACTAACCCCCCTTCCACCAAGTTCAAGTACTCTCACTTCGAGTACACCCTGACTTTGGTTATAAGCCACGGAATGTTGTATGGTTGCCCAAACAACATTTGATCCCCAGTTTCGTCCATATTTAATTTGGACTATACCGGAAGTTGGTAAGGAGTTTTTATGTATTCGCACTAACCACCAGTCCGGAAATCCTGGAGCGGTAGAATTATTGTTCAGTGTTTGCGGAGAATTCAAGCCAGTAATACTATTGACTTGAAAAACCGAAGTATGCGGAGTCGTTAATCTGTCTTTATTGAGAAAGATTTTAACAGTATCCCCGTTAAGAGATATGTCAAATCTCGCGACAGGACTGGCTCCTACATCACCTGTCATTCCTGGCAAATTTGTCGGATCACCTGATATAGTATGCGCTATACCATTGACCCACTTAACACAAAGCTTTGACTCTGCCTGTACCCAATAGGCAGACGACCAATGTGGAGGGTTCGGTGCCATCCAGGCATAACAGTTTGCGGGAAAATTGCCTCCGTAGGCAAATTTCCTAATCTGGTTGTTAGATACTAATTCCCAGTAAACATAGTAACTATGTCCATTAATAATTGTATCCCTAACAAGATTTAAAGGAAACCAACCCGCTACTTCCGAAAAGACGATAAACGGTGCTGTAGGAGTACATACTATTTCCACAGCTTCTTTTAAGTTAGCATAGCCGACATACCATTCGTTGCCTATCTGGGTTCCAGGCAGTCCAATGAAAAGTGGTTTTGAAGCACCGACTCCTGGACTATAGACATAAATTACTCTGCAGTAATTATATGTCTGACCAGTGGTTTGAACTGTTAAACAAATATTGTAAGCTCCAGTTGAATTGTATTTTTTAGATACAACCCTACCGGTATCAGTAGTGCCGTCTCCAAACGTCCATGTATAACTTATGATATTTTGGAGGTTGGTTATAGCCGACAATAGACCTAATTGTCCCGCGGCTAAACTATCGTTAAGTGAACCACCTGACGGACTAGTCAATGTAAAATTGACTTCATTTCCACCGGATGGAGGTGCTGCGGGGTTTTCAAACTTCTCACAGCCAAAAATTAAGACTGTAAGAAGTAGTGGTACTAAAATTAATTTTTTCATGATGTTTTTGTTTTGGTTTTTGTTTTTAAAATTTTTTTAATCAGGAACAGGTATCATGAACCCGTCCTTTTTGGTATTCCAATATTGAACCTTTTCGACTCTCAATGCAGGCCAAACTATGTCTCCGGAACGAAGAAGAGCTCCGTAACCAAGGCCAATATAGTCTGGTTGGTCATAGTCATTTTGTTCAGGGTCAACTAAGATTTTTCCCCAACCTGAAGCATCCGTAAACACTTGATGCTGATGCTTCCAGCTGTTAGTTGAATGCATTACAAAGTGGTACTGAAAGTCCTCTCCATAGATGGGCGTATTGTTCACCCATATAGGGACTTCCCAGTCCGCATTGTAATCGTCCCATCTCACATATTCATCCCCGTATTTACCGGGAGGAGTTGGGTTAAATTCAGACACAGAGACCATTTTACCGTCAAAAACGGCAAAATGTACGCATTTTGTATCTATATTGAAGTAGGGACTTTTTTGCATTGGTAAGTTTGCATCAGCTCTTTTAATGTCAGACCAATACATAGCAATAATGCGATTATATGATCTAAACTTAAATTCATAAAGCCCGTTTCCATCGGAATCATAAATGAGAATTTCTTCCCAACCTGATCCGTCAGGTTTTGGTTGCAGATCTGAGGCTGCATATGGAGTCTTGTACCTTTTGGGCACAGCCAACTCCAACACATATTCATACATACCGATTTCCGGAAGGTATGTTGACGACTTTAATTCCTGCGCTTCAGAACGAGGTGCAAAGAATAAAATCATCAAGAAAGCAAAAAACAACAAAGTTAGTTTTTTCATCTTATATTTTTTAATTTTTTGGGTTTATTTTTTAAAAAACTTCTCTGAAATAATTTTCAGATATCGCCTCGGAAAGGTTTTTCCGAAGCATTATCTGTAAACAATTTGGTGTTGTTAAGCTGTCTTAACCTTAGTGGAATTGTTAAGTTCTGCTTTCGGGGTTTTTTTACCCAATAAAACTTCTTTATAAACACTGTTAATCTTGGCGGCAATATCTTCCCAGTTATAATAATTAGCTACTCTTTCTCTAGCTAATAATCCCTTGGTTTGTAATTCTTCTTCATTGGCTAAAATATTATTAAGTTTGGCAACTAAATCATTAACATCTCTATTCTTAAAAGAAAATCCTGCCTCAGCTACCACCTCGGCATTTTCCGGAATATCGCTCACCAAAACCGCCTTACGTCTGGCCATGGCTTCTAAAAGCGCCAAAGAAAGTCCTTCAGACTCGGAAGGTTGAACAAAAAGACAAGCGTTCTCATATAACTGTGCTAAAGTATCTCCTGTCTGATTACCAGTAAAAATAATACGCTGATCGTCTTTGGCTAGCTCTTTAAGTTCGGCTACGTAGTCATCCGTAAAAGAACCTTCCCCGACAATCACCAAGCGCTTATCTGTTTTAATTTGTTTAAAAGCTTCAATTAGATAACCAAGGCCTTTATGTCTAATTAAGCGAGAAATCGCCACTAAGTAATTGTCTTTTTCAAGTCCCCAATCTTTAAGTAAATCATCACGACCAATTACCTCATAAAGATTAGCACCGTTGGGAATTACTTTTGGAGAAAGACCATAAGATTGTTCAACATAATCTTTCATTGATTCAGTAATAACCAAAACTTCATCGGAAAAACGACACATGAATTTTTCTCCCAAACGAAGCATAAAACGAGCTAAAGTTCCCCACTTCTGGTGCTGGTAGTCTCTACTTTGCAAAGTTGAAACAATCTTAACTTTAGGATTAATAATTTTAGGCAACCAAGCGGTTAGAGCTGGACCAATGCTCTGGTAATGTATAACATCAACCTTCTTAAAGGCGGCATGAACAGTAGCTAAGAAAGAATGACTAATAGCATCCAAATGTTTAGAAGGAATTGTCGGCAAACTAAGCAAAGACACTCCTTGGTAATCAAGAAGATACTTAGAGGTATAATTCGGCCTGGTGTAGACAGTAACTTCGTGTCCGTAAGAGGCTATTCTAACTGAAAGATCTTCAACATATCTTTCAACTCCGCCACCTACAGCCGGTATACCTTTTTGTCCGATAAAAGCGATTTTCATATAATAAAAAATTCTTAAAAAATCTTCAAATACTATTAAAAACAAATAAATAAATCGTTAAACAATTAGTTGTTTAATCGATAACCTTACCACATTAAATAAAATATGTCAACATCATAAAAATATTGACATATCTTAGTATAAAATAGCTAATATTAGCTATTATTCAAGGATTTCTACTACTCCGTTGCCAGTCGCTCTGGAGTCAGCTTCTATAGCCGTCGTAATAATCGGCGAGGTTAAATTGACCCTATTGTTGGTATGAACGTCCCTACCAGTTAAACGAATATTATTAATTAAGGGCAAAGTCTTGCCAACATCGGACATGGAAGGTAAAACACTAATTGCAAAGGAAGCTCGGTAATTACCACCTGTCTTACTAACAGTTTCCGGGCGCCAAATTACCCTCTTAGTCATTGGCGAGTAATCAACAGTACCAGAAGTAATACTGCTTTGATCAACCCAGACCGCACTACCCGGTAAATCTCCACTTACTTCCACCTGATCAATATCATTACCCAAATTATGAATTTGCCAAATTATCCAGTAGGTCGTTGGGATATCAACCTTCGGGGGTATTGGTCCAATACCCAACTGATCACCTTGCGGTCCGTAATAATAACCACCGCTTTCCAAACGAAGACTTGAGCCCAAATCTCTTCTTGGTACTGCCAACCAATAACTTCCTTCTTCACCACTAGCTGTCTTGTAGCTAAGCTTAACCGCCACTACAGCATACTCTTCAACCTCTAACGAGCTTCTTTCAAAGCTAACAGAAAAAGATAAGGTAGAAGAAGCGTTAGGTGGTAATATTTCTTCACTAATTAAACTATCTCCTCTAGCTGTTAGGGCAGATGATAACGACCTTACACCACTTAAGCGCAAGCTACTGCGACGACTAACCGGCTGAATTTCCAAAAAAGTTAAATCTGCTTCCCCGGAATTTTTAAGATTAATATCCAAAGTCATTACTGGTTGTGAACCATTTAAGACAGCTTCTCTCGGAGAGAGACTAACCTCTAAAAGCGGTTTACCAACTTCTATAATTTTACTAATTAAGTTTTGACTAAAAAGTTTATCTTCTTTTTTAAGATCAGCTTGTACTGTTAAAGCCAATGATTCTTCTAAAGTAGTTAAGGCGGAGAATTCTAAAACCTCACTTGCTCCAGCTTCAATTATAGGAAAAGTTAAAGAGTTATTTTCCATTTCATGACTAAGACCAGAAATCTCCCAATTTAGTTCAGGAAAAGTTATCTGCACTCCTTCTAAAGAAGCTTTTCCGGCATTGCTAATCTTTAGGGTTCCATCCAAGGGCATGCCGGCAGTAGCTCCATCTGGTATATCCATTTCTAATTTAATCACTGACTCCTCTAAAAAGTAAGAGTAAGACGCTAAGGCTCCGTCTGTTTCTTTGCCATCGCGATAAGATAAACGAGCGGCCATAGTTTGCTGGTCATTTAAAGAGCCTAGCACCAAACCAGAAACCACTACCCGGCCACTTTGCCCACCACCTAAATCTCCCAAACTAAAAGTCTGAAGTTCTTTATTATACTGGGCTAAGGGATAAACACCGGTTAAGCTAAAATTATCTGGCAAGATAACGGTAATCTCCGCGGCCTCCACTGTGTGATTTTCTTCGTTTCTGTAATTAATGACAAAATTCTCAACTTGTCCGCTAATTATACGAGATGACTCAGCTTTAATTTCAATAAAGAAATTAGGTGAGGGCTGCCAAAACATAACACGCCAAACAATTACCGCTAAAACAATTACCATGGAAGCTAAAAAGATATCTGCCCAAAGATGGAAATGACTCTCTTTATAGTGCTTCTCATGCCGATGGCGTAAATGTCTATGAAGATGATGATGAAGTCCCGGCTTACGAGATTGCTCCACTGCTTGATGATTTGTCATATGATTGTATTAATATAATAATTATAGCAAAATTAGCTCTAAATTAAAAGTTGGCAGTACCGGCTAAAATTTCCACCTTACCATCTCCATTCGTATCTCCTACCATTACCCTGGCCCCCGAACGAAGCGAAGCATCAAAAGCCATAAACTGGCCTTTTACTCGGTAGAAAGAGTCAAAAATACGCACATGGGGTCCACCATTAACCGGCCCGGTAACTATTTCCTGCTTACCATCATTATCAACATCTCCCACCGCCACTGTTACCCCGCCCCTAAAGGCCGGTGCATAAGCAAGAAAAGAACCAAGCTGTCTGCCTTGTTCGGTAAAGATTTTAACTGTTGATGGCATACCCGGTCCTGGAGTAATAACTATCTCAGCTCGCCCATCGCCGTTAACATCACCAGCCGCTAAATAAACTCCGCCTCGGAATTTAGGATCAAAGGCGAAAAAGCCTGGTGTGAGTTGTCGACCAAGGTAATTATACATTTTAATATGCGGACCACCACCAGTTACAGGAGCGACTACGATTTCTTTTTGTCCGTTTTTATTAAAATCATAAACTGCCAAAGATAACTTGCCAGTAAAGGCCGATCCGTATGGGGTAATAGTTACGGTTGGTTTGCCTTGCCCAGTAATAATTAACCTACCGCCTCTTTCAATAATTCTTTCATTACGACCATTACCGTCTAAATCGGCAACTACCACGTGCGAATTAGCGGCCGCTTCAGCTTTGTAGGCAAAAAAACTGTTACGGGTTTGTTGTCCACGAATATTAAAGGAACGAACCAGCTGTCCGTTATTAAACATACTGTCTTTAACATCACTCTGAGTTCGTCGCATAATAATTCCGTCATTAGGAGCTAAGCGAATAAAGTTAACGGTTGTACCGTCATTGTGTCTTCTGTCTTGGCTACCGTGAATTTTTTCAAATTGCTCACGGTTAAAAACAAAGGTTTGGTCACGGTCTGTTGAATTAACAATAGAAACACCGTTAGTAAAATCACGACGCCATAAGCCAGCCCGAACATAATCATCATTAGGCGATAAAAGATTATAATAACCGGAATCGGCTTGCCCAAGATTAACATCATATTCGTCATACCACCATTGTTGTTGATGGGACTCAGTACCATGATCAAAAGAAAAATAACCATCCCCCAATAAAGCACTGGTTAAACCAAAGCGCATCTTCTTAAAATCATTTTTATTACCAGTATTATTAGTTGAGCCATTAATGATATAAACTTGAGGAGATCTATTAAGAGAAGGCATTCTTCTTAGGTATTGGTACATACTAGCTTGCCAGCTACCATTCCCCTCCCATGGTGTGGGGAACATTTCAAAAATACGACCATTAGTGTCTCTTTGGTATTCATCAATAGAGCTGCCATTAGTAATGATCAACTTGTTCGGCCCAATTAAACTTCTGGTTTTACTAAAAAGCTCGGTCATACCCTGTCTCCATTGCTGATTAACAAAATTAACATTATCCACCGAACCGTTACGAGTAATATCAATACCATTAGGGCTATAGCCTTTTATATCAGGATCAACCATGTCATACATAATTCCATCCCATGATGACATACCATATAAATCACGTAACATCCAGATAACCGTATCTTGCCAAGCGGGTAACGTAACATTAACCACCCTTACCCTAGGCCATGAATAAACAAAATTACCAGAGCCGTCCCTTAACCACCAATTATTTTGCTCAATTTTATCTCTTACTTGTTTTCTCTCGGCTAAACCGGAATAATTGGACTGTGAGGTTTCTATATAAGAAAAAGCCGGGTAGGTATAAGCAACTAGCTTGCCTTGGGGCTTTCTTTGCCTATATAAATTAAAAAAAGAAGGATTATACCTGGTCATCTCAGGTTGAATAACTAAAAGATCCCAACGAGCTAAAGAATCATAATCGCTAGACGAAAAAAAATCAAGATAATAATTAGCTAGCTTAGGATAGGTGTCTTTAGCTTGAACCGTAGAAAAGCTAAAAACATAAGTCAAAAGACTAAGTAGTGTTAAAATTAAAATTTTGTTTCCCAAATTAATCATAAATGCCAATATTAATTACTTATAACCAATCACTTAATTTAAAAATAAATTATAATAACTTAACAATTTTTCACAATGCTTGTCAACGCTAAAGGCTTCAGAAGTTTCTCGCGCTCTTTGCCCGTAATTTATTATATCATGATTATTTAATTCATTAATTACTCTAGCTAAGTCATTTTCATCACCTGGTATAAAAGTCCGACCATTGATTTTATCTTTAACCACCTCGGGCATACCGCCAATCTTTGAAACAATGGCTGTCTTACCTAAAGCCATAGCCTCAGACAAAGCCAAAGGCTTATTTTCATACCAAACCGAAGGCACAACTACGGCGTAGGATTTTCTAATGCAATCAAAAAGCTCTTCCCCATCAAGTCGCCCGACAAACTCCACCCTGTCTTGAAGATTCAATTCTTTAACCATTTGTCTTAACTTAGCTTCTTCACTTCCCTGACCGACTATTTTTAAAACCAACCCGTATTTAACTTTACTCATAGCCTTAATTAAAACATCAAGACCTTTTTCAACCGCTAAACGACCGAAATACAAAAGATACTCACCGGGATCATAAACCGGTTTCCATTCTTCCAGACGACTGATAAAATAAGGTTCAACTAAAACTTTTTCTTTTAAAACCCCTCCTCTAACCACCATATCGCGCATAAACTCCGAAGGAGCAATATAACCCTTAATGTTCTTTTTATAAATATTTAAAAAACTATGATGTAAATACATCTCAATGGCTACTAAAGCGCTTAACCAAAAAGAATCGTTAAAACATCTGTCCCAAAGACAGGTAAGGTAATTTTTACCCAAGGCTCTTTCGTTAAGACCATACCGATCATACATCTTATAATTTGGAGAAACTAACTTATAATCATGTAGATGCATAACTACTGGTATCTTATACTTAGCAGCCACCGTTAAAATAGAGGGAGAGATTTGGTGATAAATATTATGGATATGAATAATATCAGGCTTAAATTCTTTTAATAAAGCCTCAAAGTCTTTTTTAGCTTCAAAGTTATAAAGCAACTTTAAAGCCGCCCTAATCTTTTCACGCCAAGTTAAAGCTCCAAAGTAATCATAGGCTTTGGTAAAATATTTTTCATTTTTATCTGGTAGATTATTAGGATGCTGGCAACAAAACTTAGCTGTTTTGACTCCTCTTTTTTCCAAAGCTTCCGCCAATTCCAAAAAATAACGCCCGGCGCCGCCTTCAATAAAGTTAAACTTATGGACCAATAAGACTTTCATGGTTGTGTGGTTATGGTTAGTTAATTATGATTATTTAATCATCTAATCAATAAAAGCCTGAATAAAGTTATTTTAACAAAATAAAGAAAACGAACCCAGGCTCTGAATAATCTTTTCTTTGGAAAGTGTTTTTTTAAAAAATAAATCATACCGTCAAGCTCTTTTTTTAACTTGGAGGCCGAACGTCTTCCACCGGAAGAAAACCCATGACTGTGTATTACTGAAACAAAAGGCAGATAAATAATTAAACGACCACTTTTCTTTATCCTATAGCAATAATCCAAATCTTCCACCCCGAAAAAGAAATTCTCATCCAGTAGCCCTATCTCTTTAATTAAACTTCTCTTAAATAGTAGACAACCACCGCTAAGCCAATCCACTTTAAGGGGTGAAGTAGAAGAAGTAAAAGACAAACGATTAAAAAAATTACGATACAGTAAAAAACCGGTGGGTAATATTTTACTAAGCATTAAAAAAGAAGTGGTAAAGTTCCAAGGAGTCGGAAAATAACCTGAACTTGTCTGAAAAGAACCATCAGGATAAATAAAACTTGGACCAACCGCCCCGATTGAATCATTAGCTTGAAGACAATCAAGCATAGCAGTTAAAGTCTTTTTGTTAATTAGGGCATCTGAATTTAATAAAATTACATATTCACCCAGCGCCTTTAAAAGCCCTTGATTAGCTGCTCCGGCAAAGCCAAGATTTTTTTGATTATAAATAAAATTAACTCTCTCTCCCCAAGAAGCACTAGGCCAAGAAGGCACCTCTTTTGAAGCATTATCTATTAAAACAACTTCAAAATCAAAACCCTCCGCAGCAGCCAAAAAGTCTTCCACCGCTTCGGTGGTTTTTTCTTGGGTGTTGTAGTTTATTATAATTGCGGATAACTTCATACGGATTTTTTAATCTTTAAAACCGCCGCCGCTGTACCAACCAGTAACCAAAAAATAACAGCATAAGGCGCGGTTAATAAAGTAACTTCCACCAGACCATTAAAGAAAGCGGCAATAAAGCCAGCAACTAAGGCCCAAGCTAAAGGTCGCTGATGTTTTTTTATCATTTTAACCGACATAACGATGATGGAGGTAATTAAGGCTAAATAAACACTTAAACCAATAACCCCGTAATCAACCAAGGCCTGTAAAAGATAATTATTAACCCACTCCCGATAATCCGGACTAATTAATCTCTGGTAATACATTAACTGCTGCCCGGCACCAACCCCGAGCCAAGGATGATCCCTGATGATTTTACTGGCTTGGCTGTATTCCTCAAACCTAAAACGAGTATTAGGGTCTTCTACTACTATAGAGAAACGATCAAAAAGACCCTCAGCATAAGGAGACAAAAAGGTATAACCCAATAAAGCAAAAGATATCAAAAAGAGTACCATGGCTAATCTTTTCTCTTTTAATTTTATAAACAAAAATAACATAGCCAGAGCCAGACTACCGATCGCCGCCTTACTTAAAGTGGCACAAACGGCGGTAAAGCCAAGAACAAAAGATATTAACAATAAGATTCTAAGTTTATCATCGCTTTTAAGTTCAAAATAATAACCCAACATAATAGGGGTAAGTAAAGATAAAAGCGCTGCTACTAAAGCCAAGGGTCCCATAGTTACTCCAAGATAAGTTCTATCCGCAAAAAGAGCTACTGAAAAACCAACCAAATAAAGATTATGAAGAAGTTCAAGGCTCAATAAAGTAACAGTTAAAGAAAGACTGACCATAAAAACCCTTATCTTGTTAAAGCTATTTAAGAAATTAAAGGCTAAAAGATAAGCTAAAAAGCTTAAAAGAAATATCTTTATACCAGCTACATATAATTCAAAGTTTTTAATATAGAAAAAAGAGGCTAAACCAATAGCTAAATATAAAAGCATCCATAAACCAACAGAGCCGACTCTTGGGCGAAACTTGGGAAACTCAAAAATAATTCTAATTAAAAGAAGACCAGCTAAAAACAAAATGATAGCTTCGCTAATACTAGCTTCATAAACCCAATTTGGTCTTGGTTCAAAAGAAAAAAAAGACCCAAAGATTAGACCCAAGGGTCCTAAAGATAAAATAAGCCAATCATATTTACCAAAAAAGATATAACCTAAAAGTAAACCACCTAAAACAAAACCTAAGGCAAGACTAAAGACACCAAAGGCAGATAAGACTAAGGCTAATAGGGCAAAAACCAGAACTAATAAGAATTTAGGCTGTTGAATAATTTCTTTAAACATAACCATATCTTAACATATTTTTTAAATATTGTCAAAGAAAAAAGCGCAGAGATAAATCATCTGCGCTTTATATTTAATTCGAAGAATTCTTATCCTTTGATCAAGAACATCTCATGATCAAATCCGACTCGACCTTCGTCTCCTGTATAGTTATTATAGAGCCAACTGGGCCTCCAAATAGAACCATCAGGATTAACTTCTTCAACAATTTCAATTGCTGCGAAATTCATGTCTTGCCATCTTGGGATGGCTGATTTCGATTGAACTATATTGAATTGAAGTGCATCTTTAAGGTCTAAGTACCACCTTCCATTTTCATGCTTTTTAAATCTCCAATCCTCAAGGTCTGAAGCTTTGCGGCCATTAATCCATCCGTTACCTTTAACATCTTTATCTTGATGCTTGCCTTTACTTTCGCCGCAAGCTGCCCAAAAAGCAACTTGGTTGCTAAATTCTCGAACAGTGGCTGCGATTAATACTTCATCAACATATACCCTTAGTCCTATGGGTGAAGTGTTGGATTTCTCGTATGTAACGAGTTTCTCCTTCTCTTCTCTACTCATAGCTAAGATTATATTTACAGCTTCTTGTTGTGAATATCCTGTTCCTGAGCCAGTACCGGTTGATGTTGATTCTTCTAACTTGGTCTCTGTTTTCGTCTCTTGCTTATCTTGCTTACTTTCAGTTTCAGTAGTTTCAATTTTTTCCTGCTCGTATTGTTGATACGTGGATGTTTCTTCAGTTACTTGAACTTCCTGCGGCTTTGGAGAAAGCAAGAGCATTATGATAACAACAAGGAAAATAGCAGCTATGCCTATTAATACTGCCATACCAGTGTTGAATCTCTTTGGTTCTGTATTTCTAACTTCTTGATTGTTTCCCATTCCTGGGTTTTCTTTATTATCCATTTTATTTTTTTGTTTTTGTTTTTTAAAAAATTTTTATTTGTTTTAAAAATTACCCATTCCTCGTACAACATTGAATACGTCAACAGATATATTAACGTTGTCTTTGTATTCGCTTTTTTGAGGAAAGAATTCTCTACCAATAGAGAGTCTCAAAATGTCAGAGTAATTATTATAAACAGAAATTACCCCCATAGGACTATATAAATCCCTTTTATTGAAGTTCTCATGTTTATACTCTCCGCGAATTGAAAATACAATCCCCCAATTTACATCTATAGGGAAGGTCAGTAGGGAGACCTCTGAAAACATCGAGAAGCTTCCCCTATCGTTTTTATCCGCATCAAATTGCTGAGTCTTACCATTCTGCCAAATATCACCTGAAGCCATCAGTTGGTGTTCGTAACGTAATCCGAAATCAAGCCTATTAAAGGCCTGCCTGTTATGGAATGTCATCCACCACATTTCTCCGTATAGGAGAGTGTGTTGCGATGACTTGTGAGACATATCATGATCAGAGACCTCCTTAATATTTAGAACCTTTCCTCCGCTAGATAGTCTAAAGATTGAGGTTCTATTTTTGGAAAGATTTCTTCGTTCCATTGTTAAACCAATGGATCCAAAGTTTCCCTGACCCTTACCTACCCACACTTTATCTTTGCCTTCGTAGGAGTATTTAACTCCTTCAATTTTAAGGCCATAAAGGGTAGTGTTCTTTTTAATTGAGGGAGCTTGTGTTAAAGATGCAACTCCTCCAATGTAAGAACCTTTGATGATTTCCGATTCAAACTTCCCCGCAAAAGCCCATGCTTCCGCATAAGATTTTTTTGAAAAGTTATATTGGGCTTGAGTCTCTGATCCGAAAAACAATAATACCAAGATAAAAACTGTAAAAACTGTTGTAATTTTTAGTTCATTTTTTTTCAATTTTGTTTCCTCCTACCTTAAAAAGGTAATTTATTTTTTAATTTTTTTGTTATATTATGTCAAAAAACTTTCTATTACTTTAATCTAGAATCTTACCATGAATACTCTTGTTTTGTCAAGAGCCAGATTTAGAATATTTAAAATCTTGTAAATATTCATGATAAGAGCCTTAATTAAAGGCTTTTTTAGATAAAATACCGAATAAAGACTCTCTGTAATATTTTATCTAAAATCTAAATGCTACCTTACGATTTAATTTGCTATACTATTTTTATAATCCAACCACCTACCTACTTAAACCAATTTACAAAATATTATGAAAAATATCTTCATACTATCTCTTGCCTTACAAAATATTATTCATACTACCTCTTTGGCTAAGTTTCTCTGGTTCAAGTTCTTCAACTTCTTCAAGATAACCACCTTCACCAATTTCTTGTTCATTATATTCATTGTGATCATTTCCTTGGTTGGTATTATTAACCCTCATCTTTTCATACTGCCCATATGGAGTGTAATTTATCTTTTCCCTAAAGGCAGGCTCTACCTGAGAAAAACCTTTTTGTCCATGGAATCTAGCTAAGGCTTCTTCAGGTCTTTGGCCGGAAACTCTAACAGATCCCCTATTGTTATTGTTTTGGTTTGGTAAATCATTAGGCTGATTATTTGCTGCATAATTAAGAGCTGCATAACGATCTTCAGCTCCCACTTCCCTCATCATCTCACTAAACTCCATTCTCTGATTTAAAGAATTTGGAGTAGCTGAATAATTTCTTGGATTTCTTGGTAGAAGATAAACATAGACTAAACCAGTAACAGCACCTAAAGCCACCGCTAAAGCAGCTATTAAAGGAATATTAGGCTTAACCGGAAAGTTTGAAGTTACCGGCTGGTCGATTAAACGAACTTTAACCGATTCTCCTGAACCATGATAAGCGCCGTGTTGAGTCATTAAGACATGGTTAACCGAACGAATAATCTTTTCCGCCTGGGCTCTGTCTGGATGATAAACCGAGATGGCAATAATACCTGAATCACTTAAACTCTTGACGTTAACGGTTTTCTTCCATTCTTTCATCTGATCCCTTGGAGTTAAACCGAAATAACTTTCTTCAACAGCAAAACCGGAGTCTAAAACTCTAACAAAGAAAGAGTTAGAAGTAACCACACTAGCTAAAACGCTGGAAAGATATTCGTTAGATTTGGAAACAGTATAAGCATCCAAGGTACGGTTATGTTCCTGCACAACCAAAACCTGCGACTTAGAGCCGTATTTAAAACGTTGCAAAGCTACTGTGCCGGCAGCTAAAACCAAAAAGACGGCGATTATCGCGTAAATCTTGTTCTTATGCAACTTAACTTGTTGGATAAACTCATGAAATTCCATATAATATAAAAAAGGCTTTGTCAATAAAATTAACTTATAAATGAGAGTATGGCATATTTAATAAAAAATGTCAATAGGGTTTAAGGAAAGTCTAAAAATAACAAAAAAGCCCTATAAAAAGGCTTTTTTAAGAAATTACTTAACGGACTATAACTAAATCAAAAAACTAAAAAAAGATAAAAAATCAACAAATTAGGGATTAAGATAGTTCATCTCATCAATCACTATTATCTTATTGCCCTCTATAACACTAAACAAGAAGACATCGGTTACCTGCCTACGATATTTAAAGTCCGCTTCACTCATTACCGTATACCTTACTTCACTTACCAGCTCTTGTTCAAGCTCACGCAACAAAGCCGCTAACTTGTTGGGTTTAAACTCTCCAACAATTAAAAGATCTACCGGTGCTTCCGGGTCGTTAAGGAACAAACCGCTTAACAAAAGAAGCTTTACTTCCCCTATTTTTCTTAGTTTTTCGGTAAATTCCGGTTCACAAAGAATCTGCGCCTTAAGGATAAGCTCTTTTATTTCTTTAAACAAAACAAAATTTACGTTAGCTCGGTAATATTTCTTCTCGGTTTTACTTACCTGTCCTTCCCCTTCTTCCGGCACATCCCCCACTACCAAGCCAAGTACCTCTAAATTCTCAAGTTCTCGGCGCACAGCATTAAGTTGCAGATCAAGTAGTCTGGCAATCTCTCTAACGTAATAAGAGTTCTCCGGGTTAAGCAAAAAAAGCTTTAAAAGCTTGACTCTGGCCGTAGAACCGAATAATTTAGCAATCATATAATAAACCTTTGATCTTTTATCTTCTTTATAGTATAGTATTATTAAGGAGGAGTCAAATAAGCTAACTAAAAATATGAGCTATAAATTGGCCCAATTAACGGTTAATCCGCATAAGAAATCATCAGTGGTTAGTAAAATTTTCGTCAGCCAGCCCTCAGCCGAGGAAGAGCAGCTGGTTGGTCGTCTTTTTGTTTTAATGGAAATAGACGCCGCTAAGTCAGACGAATTCGCTTTAGCGGATTTTGTTGTCCGCGAGATTTATCAGAAATATTACGAAAACGAAAAATTCTTTTTACGAGATAAAGTTTCCAGCCTGAAAATAGATTATATTTTTGAAGCGGCCTTAACTAAACTTAACGCCGCTATTGCCCAGTTTCTAGAAAACGAAAAAATTAATGTACCATCAGGCAGTGTCACCATTGTTATCGGAGTGATTCATAAAAACCGTCTACTCTTTGCCCAAACCGGACAAGCTAGAGCCATGTTGGTTTATCGCCCAATCAGTAAGACGGGACAAAAGTTAGATTACTCTTTAATAGACATTACAGAAAAAACCGAAGATCCAACCCAAGAGATTGGCAATCCCAATAAGATGTTTGCCAATGTCATTAACGGTGTCGTTCCTAACCGTGGTTACTTTGTCTTTACCAATGAATCTGTCTTGGAATACTTATCCAAAAAACAATTAACCGAAGTCGTCACTACCCTGCCACCAGCCAGTGCGGTTGAACATATTAAAAACCTCCTAGAACAAACCAACGCTTTTGTGCCCTTCTTCGGTTTAGTTATAAAAAACACGGTTGGTGAAGAAAACCTAGCTACTCCAATAGCTACATACCAAGTACCAGCCAGTAAAGCCGGGGGTAACGCTTCTTTGGAAAACCTTAACGCCACCCAAGAAAGTACTGAAAGACTTTTAAGTCCTTCCGGCTTTATTACCCTTAAACAATGGCTTAATAAATTAAAACCAGCCTCCAGTGGTTTAACTAAAATGGCTAAGGGTACAGCCAGGCAATTTAATGTAGCCACCGATAAACTTAGAACTGAAAGTAAAAAACTAGGTCTGAGTAAAAGACTATCCGCCACCCTCTCCTTAATCTTTTCTTCCTTAGTGGCCGGCTTACTCGCTCTTCTTAGAATCTTTAAAGATAAAGAAATAAGACAAGCTCTTTTTAATAAAATTAAAAACTTTTTCATAAGAATACCAAAATATCTAGCCGGTCTAATCGGTCTTTTAATGAACATGTCGCTAAAATACAAAATAATTCTAGCTATCGGTTTAGTTTGCTTAGTTACCTTTTCCATTAGCTTAATTAACGCCAATAACCAAAAAAGGTTAGAAGCAGCTATGGCGCGCGTTGAAGAAATTAACGCCAATTTTGATCAAAAAGCTGCCCAATTGGAAGCTAGCCGACTATATAATAATCACGAAGGTGGGAAAAAGATCTTAGATGAGATGTTAACCATGATTAACGAAATGCCAGAAAATTCAGATTTTGAAAAAGAAGCTAAACAAAAATTAAACGAACGTCACCAGGCTATAACAGACAGCCTGTTTAATACAGTAAGGATAGAACAACCCGAGGTTTATCTTGAGCTTGGTAAAGAAGCCCAGGGTATAGTCTCAAGACAAGGTACAATGCATATCTTACTAGGACAAATGAATATTATCGCCCAAGCAACAAACGGCACCATAGAAGAAAAAACTTATGAAACAATAGCTAATCGTTCACTTAAGAGTGCCGGTGCTATTGGCAACAGGCTTTACCTTTATTCAGATAATGAAATCTTTTCTTATTTGCCCGGCGACCAAACCCTCCAAACTATTAATCTTGAACCAAAACCGTCTAATATAGCTGCCGCTTCCGCCTATAATAACCGCCTTTACTTAGTAGACCAAACCGCCAACCAAATATACCGCTATGATCAAAACGCTCTAACCAATAATTTCGGCTCACGTATCGCCTGGTTAAGAGAGCCAACAGACTTGGCCAACACCAACTCCATGGGTATTAATGGACAGATTTTTGTCGCTAACCAAACACAGGTAAAAAGATTCTCTACTGGCACAGCTCAAACCTCAGCCTTGGTTTCTATTTCCCCTCCCTTAGAAGCGCCGGACAAAGTCCTTATCCCTGAAGACTCTTCCATGATTTACATACTAGAGAAAAAACACCAAAGAATTTTAGTCTATAACGACAATGGTCAACATATCTCTTCTTATGTTAGTCCAGCCTTTACTTCAGCCTCAGACATAAGTGTTGACGAGAGCCGTAGAGAAATTTACGTACTAGTAGGACAAACCATCTACCTTATAAAAGCCCAACATTTGGCTGAATAAAAAACTTAACACCAAACTCTACCATATTAAGATTCATAAACTAATACTCATTAACCCATACTCATTAAACACCTCAACCTATTGAGGTGTTTTAAAAAATTATATACTAAAAACACCGCCCTAAGGCGGTGTTTTATTTTAAGAAAAAACTAGAGCTTAATTACTTTAAAGTAACTTTACCTCCAGCTGCTTCTA
Organism: Patescibacteria group bacterium; assembly: GCA_030583705.1. NCBI lineage: Bacteria > Patescibacteria group bacterium. Next base: position 557,537 of record CP129471.1, read on the forward strand.
AAGTAGCCTTCATTTTTTCAGCATCTTCTTTCTTAACGTCTTCCTTCAGAACCTTAGGAGCTCCATCGGCAACGTCTTTAGCTTCCTTAAGACCAAGGTCAGGCATAACTTCACGCAAAGCCTTAATAACAGCGATCTTATTAGCACCAGACTCGCTTAATTCAACAGTAAAGCTATCCTTTTCTTCAGCAGCAGCTTCACCTGCACCAGCCGGACCAGCAGCCATCATCATGGCAGGAGCAGCGGCACTAACTCCGAATTTCTTTTCTAAAATCTTAACCAATTCGGCTAAGTCCAAAACAGACAATTTTTCAATAGTTCCAACCAAGGATTGAAACTTTTCAGGGACAACGACTTCTTCGCTCTCCTCGTTTTTTACTTCTTCAGTCATATAAGTAAATTTAATTGGATTAATTAATGAAAACTTAAAATAAATTTAAAAACAAGTCTTAAGTCTTAAGAACGACTTTCTTGAATAGCGGATAAAACCCGCACCAAAGAACGCAAATTACCGGCTAAGACATTAACAAAACCGGAAACCGGTGCATTAATGGAACCGACCAATTTGGCATAAAGTTCAGGCTTGGAAGGCAGAGTGGCCAAAGCGGTAACAGCTGAAGAATCTATATAGCGACCCTCCATAATACCACCCAGTAAGGAAACCTTACCTTCGTTAGCTTTAATAAAATCAGCCAAAGCTTTAGCCGGAGCGACTTCATCGGTAAAAGAAAAAGTAACGGCTACTTGTCCGGCAAAATCCGCCGTTTCAAGACCTTCATAATTCTTTTCCTCTAAAACTCTCTTTAAAAGAGTTTTTTTAGCCGCATAATATTCTCCACCGGCTTGACGAACGGCTTCTCGGAGGTTTTCGTTTTCCTTAACCCCCAAACCGTTAAAAGCGGAGAAAATCACCGTCTTTGATTGTTCAATTTTTTCGCCCATTAAACGACTTATATCTTGTTTCTGAGCTTTTGATTTTGGCATATTATTTAAAAAAATAAAAAAAATCACGACCTTTAAGTCCCGAAATAACCTACCAGATAAACCAAAAAGGCTTAATGGTAATAGTCTCGGCAGGGCTTATTGTTTGCCTGCTGTCTGGGACATAACCATATTATCATTGATCTTTTTTTGTGTCAAGGGGTTTTTATGATTAACTAAGAGTCTTTGAGGCAACGAACGGCCATACCTAGGGTTTTACTAAGTCCATATCGATGAACTGTTGAAGCGATTGGGCCAATGGTTCTAAGCCACCCATTAGGGGTATTAAATTGAGTCGATGCCCAGAAGTAGGTATGGCTAGTCAAATAATCAAATGAACTACCATTACGCCAACCGGAAGAATTAGCCGAAAAGCCCACTAGGTCATTTCCAGCCCCATTACCAGAACCAACTCCGACTTTCTTAAGTGATCTGCCGGCACCGTTAGTCCCGCCATTATTACCATTACCCGAATCGGCGCACCGTTGATACGCGTCGCCTGAAGTCTCACAGATATATTGATCATTTGGACTATTTATCACCGACACGGTATATTTTTCAAGAGTATTAAATTCTTGATCTGTTGGGAGATGGAAGCCATCCGGGCAGATGCCTTGGTGCGGAGCCGGAGGGGTGCAACTGGTAGTTCGACAGATAACAGGTAGATTCAAGGCTTGATCCCAGGTGTAGAGACCGCCTCGGGCAGTGCAGTTAGCATCATCGTTATTATAACACCATTTTTCTATGATAGCCTCGTTATCCGGCATAGTGGCAGCTGAAGCTAACATAGTACCAATATTCATATTTTCTTTCATCCAGCATTGTGAACCTATTTGAACAGTGTTGTAGACATTACCGTCTAGATCGGTAATTGGTCCTCCACAGTTAATAACCCCTGAGTCTGTTTGGTAACTAACAGGGCCTGCTGTAAAAGAACCACTGCTACTACCTATACAACCTGAGAATTGATAGTGCCCTGGTTTATGAGCAATAGCGGTGTAGGTATAATCACTATCTGGACAGATACCATCTGTTCTAGGAGTTGGGTTATTGGGTACTTTACTCATATATACTACTCCACCTTGTTCTAGGGGTTGCCCTGGGGTAATAGATGAGGGATATGAATTATTATCTGCAAAATATAACTCTAGGGCATTAGCCATGGCTTTTAGATCATTTAATCTTTTAGCGTCTCTGGCACTAGTTCTAGAGTTACCTAGGGCTACTACTACTAAAGTAGATAATACCCCAATAATAGCTATGACTACTAGGAGTTCTATTAGGGTGAATGCTTTTGATTTTTTATTCTTCATACGTAAATTATTGCTTATAATCCAAAACGAGCTTTTGTGGCGTTGTAGTTTTGGAGGACTTCTTCAGCAGAGAGGGCACGGTTGTAAATTTGTACTTGTGATATGTTTCCGTTAAACCATCTGGTTGAATCTAATCTACCCATAATAAGTGGTGAATCTATTATATCTGGAATAGAATCCGTCCCCTCTAATGCACCAGATACTTCTTGACCGTTCACATATAATTTAGTAGTAGAACTTATCGTTCCATTATTTTTAACAAATGCTAAATGATACCACGTTTGAGGACTAAGAGCTGTTGTTGCTCTATACCTAACACTCCAAAAATCTAAGGCAATTCTACCACTACTCCAAGTCGTACTCAATCCTCGATTAGTTATCCCAGTTGAATTATTTCCAACGGCTGATGGGAAATTTGTTGAAAAACTAGTAGATTTCCATTTAGCAAAGTAAGATATGGTAAATTATGCATTTCCGGAAATTCCTAAATTCATAGAAGCAATACTATAATCATTCACTCCATCAAACTCCAAGCTCCCTAAATTATCACTATTAAAAGTTGGTCCGTTCACTAACGCTCCATTATTACCACTTACACTCAAATCATACCAAGTATTACCTGAACCCGGATAAGAAGCTGGGTTGGAGGCGTCAAAATAAAAGATTAGACCATTAACTGAACCAATTGATTGTGGCCCTGAATTATTAGTAATACTTACCCCTCCTGCTATTAAGTTGCCTTGACTAGACCCTATGCAACTAATAATTGAATAGTTTTGAGGTGAATTGGAAAGATATCTATATTCCTGGTCCGGACAATTACTATCCGTTCTTGGAATTGGGTTATTGGGTACTTTACTCATGTAGACTATCCCACCTTGTTCTAGGGGTTGTCCTGGAGTAATAGATGCGGGATATTGATTATTATTAGCATAATATAGCTCTAGAGCATTAGCCATAGCTTTTAGATCATTTAATCTTTTAGCGTCTCTGGCACTAGTACGAGAATTACCTAGAGCTAATACTACTAGAGTAGATAATATGCCTATAATAGCTATGACTACTAGGAGCTCTATGAGGGTGAAGGCTTTTTTATTATATAATCTACTATTTAACTTACTGCTTACCCCACTATTAAACACCTCAAATAGTTGAGGTGTTTTTTTGTTTTTTTGGTTTTCCTTGTTATCTCTATATGGCATGATGATATGGTTGAGATTATTAATGATTTTTTATTTATATAATTCTATATACCTATATATTATTATACCACATAATACTTTTCAATAAAATAACCTTACATGCCAAATAAAATCAATCCAAATACTTAGCCTTAGCAGATAAATGTTCTTCGTAGGTGGCACTAAAAACCGTTTCTCCGGTATCTGGTCTACTTAGGAAATAATTATAATCTGTTATAATTGGTTGCACCGCTGCTCTAAGGGCTACTAATCCCGGATTTGAAACCGGTCCAGGTGGTAATCCCGGATGAAGGTAGGTGTTATAAGGCGAAGGAGTTTGGGTGTCTTCATAACTGTATTGAGGTTTATTAACTCCCAAGATATACGCTAAAGAAGCACAAGACTGCAGAGCCTGCCCTGATCTTATTCTGTTCAAAAATACTCCTGAAACAATCTTCATATCCTCTTCTCCCCTAACCTCTTTTTCTATTAAAGAAGCCATGATTATTGTTTCATGAAGAGATCTGTTTAAGTTTTGAGACAAAGAGATAATTTCATTGTCATCAATTTTACGCTGAAAATTATCCAACATTTTTTCCACTAAATCTTCCACCGAAAAATCTTTATACATAATATAGGTATCGGGAAAAAGATAACCTTCTAAAGTAGCCTCTGGTGGTAAAAGCGCAATAAAGGGCTGAGTCTTTAGTCTGGCCGGTAAATCCTTAATCTTTACCTGAGACAAATTAAGAAATTCGTCATTTAACAAATAACCCTGAGCCTTAATTTCCTCATTAGCCTCTTTAATGGTTAGACCCTCTCTAACTAAGACTTTTGATTCATTACTTAAGATTTTTCCAGCTGTTAACTTGGCGATTAAAAGCCTGGTAGATAAACCAGGTTCAATCTCATACGCTCCGGCCTGAATAACTTTATCTTTATTAAGTTTAAAATATATCTTAAAAGCCAAAGATGAGCTGATAAGTTTTTCTTCTTTAAGAATCTTGGCGGTACTACTAATGCCTTGGCCTTTAGGGATAGAAAAGAATACCGCCTCATTATTACGAGAGTCAGTGGTCATAGCCGTATTATACCAAGCCCAAGCAGACAAGGAGCCGGAAACTATTAAAAATAAAATTACCAAAAAAGCTTTTTTCATATTTTTCCATCTTAATCTTAAAACTTATAATTTTTAAACCCCTAAATCCCTAAACTTAGAATCTTTTAAATAATCATTAAGGATAAAGCTATTGTGATTATTACAGATAACCATCCAAAGAAGGGTCTTTTTTTATTCTGTCAATTACTTCCTTTAAGGCCGGCGATTTATCAAGATCACAAATCAATAAAGCATCATCCGTGTCTATAACCGCCAGATTCTCTACTCCCTCTAATACTATCAATTTTTCAGGGTTTTGGCTAATCACTAAATTATTTTTGGCCTGTCCGGTTATTAACTTAGCTAAAACCGTATTATCCTCATTATCAGAGCCTAAAACCCTTTTAACGGCCGGCCAAGTACCAACATCGCTCCATAAAAGATTATCTGAAACCGTCATAACCAAACTCTCCACCTTATTAGTAATAGCCGACTCAACGGAAATCGGAGATAGCTGGGCATACAAAGATTCTGCTCTACTTTTTTCTTCTCCAGAGACTAGCAAACTACAAACTTCATACATAGTTGGCTGTTCTTTCTTAAAGAGCTCAGCAATTCTTCCCAGGCGCCAAACATACATGCCGGTATGCCAAAAATAATCCCCTGTACCAATTAACTCAAGACATTTTTCATAATCTGGTTTTTCAACCATCCCCCCGACTTTATGAATTTGGGTTTTCCCTTCTTTATTTAAAACTCCACCGGAACAAAGATAACTATAGCCAATCTCCGGATATTCTGGTTTAACCGCCGGAGTTATTATGTCATCAGGGTTCTTTTTAAGATGTTCAGCCGCGGACGATAGAGTCTCTCGCCAAGCAGCGGGGTTACCAATATAATCGTCTGAAGGAATTGAGGCGATAATTTCATCTTCACCTAAAATTTTTAAAAGATAACAAACCTCCAAACACATCGCCGGTCCGGTATTACGAGTAGATGGCTCGGATAAGATATTAAACAAAGGAAAATTTGGTAAGATTTTTTGCAGATCTTCAACCAAATCAGCACGAGTGGAGATAAAAACACTGGATAAGGGGGCTAAGTCGCCAATTCTGTCCAAAGTATTTTCAAGCATGGTTAAACCTCCAAGGAGTTTAATAAACTGCTTGGGTCTATTTTGTCTTGAAAGTGGCCATAAGCGGCTACCTGGCCCGCCAGCTCGGATAACTATATTCATAAAGGATATTGTACAACAATAACCAAATTCTTGCCAGTTTTGTTTAAAAAAGATATTATAATAGATAAAGAAAGGCAATATTTTAAAAAATATTATCTTTAATAAAATCATTATTAATTTGCCAATATGTCTTTAATTTATCTGTTAGTTCCCTTAGCAGCAGTCCTGATCGCCCAAGTTAGTAAATTCTTTATTAAGAATAATAATCTTAAACTAAACTGGAAGAATCTAATGGCCTACTCTGGTATGCCCTCCAGCCATGCAGCCATAACAACTTCTTTGGCAACTATTATCGGGCTTGGTGAAGGTATCGGTTCTCCGATTTTTGCTGTGGCCGTCCTTTTAGCCTTACTGTCAATCAGGGACGCGGTTGGTATAAGACAATACATAGGTAAACAGGGTGAAGTTATTAACGAATTAGTTGAAGACTTAGAAGAAGATAATTTGGTAGATAATCAATACCCGACTCTTTTGGAAAAAGTCGGGCATACACCTAAACAATTAATCGCTGGTACAATCCTGGGAATAGCAGTCGGTATCTTGGGAGGATTTTTTATATAATGGCTTTATAACAAATAAATAAATTAACAAATTGAATTAATAACTACCAACCGGGATTGCTATTTGACAAACCCCTTGATTACTACATGATTGTCCGCTAGGGCAATTACCATTATTAGTGCCACAAAAACCTCCACAACCGTCTCCCCCACAATTACGGTTGGTACAATTCGGGAAACAACTGTCACCTGTCTGACAAATCTCACCACCCGAGGCTACACCTTTAAAATAACCTGATTCCCCTAAAGAACAAAATTTAAAATTATTGTTGTTTACCGGGGTAGTGAAAAATTCATAATAATAAGCTTTACTGTCTACTGGTAATTCTAGAGGACTATGTTGCCCGGCAAACCTCTTATTAGTTTCATCCCAACAAGTTATTGGGTTAAAGCTTTCTCCACAAGGACCAAGTTGGTTAACCGGATCACCGGGAACGGAGCCGCCTATGGTATTGGCTAAAGTCGTTGTCCAACTGGGCCAAGTGGAAACCGTCTTGTTGGTCAAATACGTTCCAGATTCAAGTCTGGGATAGTGTTTATTTCTTTCGCCATAAGCTTCAATTCTATCTTTCATTAAACGCAAGTCGGAAAGTCTTTTAACATCTCTAATAACCGCAGATTTTTTATTTAAACAAAACTCCCCCAAAGGACAATCTGAACTTAATAAACAACCCTGCTCTGAGGTTTCACTACAAAAACCATGTAGCTCGCAAGTTCCTGAAGATGTAGCAGTTTGGGAGCCAACAACACAATCACTATCCTGTTTACAACCCTTTAGATGATCGTTACTGCAAGTTTTAACGTTATAATTAAACTTCCAAAACTGTAAAAGTTGGCCGAAAATATCGGTGGTGGCAACTTCCGGATTTTGGTTATGGGAGATAACGTAAATGTTGGTATATATTTCCGGAATGTTTGAATCAATACAAGTAAGACTGCTTTGAGCGTTAGTGGGACTTACAAAATAATCCAAAAAGTTCTTTTTCCCATTCTTATCTCCATCTAAGAAACCTTGACTAGCGCTACAGTCTGCATTAGTTTTACAAATCTTTAAGGTATTACCGCATCTTTTAACTTCCACCGCATTAGCAGCGTTAACATAGATCGTTCTCCCATCACGTACCGCCTCATAACCATCTACGATAAAAGACTGGGGCGCTCCTTTAATGGCAATATTTCTATCATACCACTGCAAAGGTCCGTGATGCTCCGGATTAGGTACAACCCTTAAACCAATAGCATCTCTTGAAACAATTTCATTACCACTGCCAGAACCTCCGATTATTCCTCCTTGAGCACTAACCGAATTAGTTAACCAAAATAATAAAGAAAAAACAAATAAGCTTAAAAAGATTAAAGAATGGTGAAATTTCATAAGCTTAAAATTAAAAATAATTACAATCAAAATTGATATATTATTATCTGTTATTATAAATAACTTAACTATATCTATATTATATCTATTTTTATTATACCATATCAGGCGAAAAAAGCGCAATAACCTAACCTTTTTAAAATATTTTATTATATCTTTTTCTTTTTCCAGTGTCTTTATTTTTGGCAATTATCGCACCAATGAGTCCCCCGTCCAGCTACCTTGTCTTTTAGAATTTTAGCCGAACATTGCCTACATTCTAAACCTGATCGTCCATAGACCTTAAGGTAATTAATAAACTTACCTTTAAGTCCAGCCGCATCCGTATAGTCTCTAAAGGTTGTACCTCGATGTTTAATGGATAGTCTTAAAATATAGACAGTCGCTTGATATATTTTCTTTATCTCTTCTTTTGCAAGAGAAGCAACTTTGCGTGCCGGTTTAACCTTGGCTTTAAAAAGTATTTCATCGGCATAGATATTACCTATTCCAACAAAATGTTTTTGTTCAAGTAAAGCGGCTTTAATATTTAAACCGGCTCGGCGTTTTAAAATTGCAGCGAAAAAACTTAAAGTAAAGCCTTGTTCTAAAGGTTCTTGTCCGGTTCTTTTATCCAGTTCAATAAACTCATTTTTATCCAAAAGCTTAAGCCAACCGAATTTTCTTACATCATTAAAATAAAGTTTACCTTTATTTAAAGTAATTTCTAAAACAGTATGCTTATTAGGTACTTGTACTCCAGTGGAGATGATAGGATGACCACCAGCTACTAAAGATCGTCCACTAAGATAGATAAGTTGCCCAGTCATTTTAAGGTGAACCAAGAGATAATGTTTATCAAAATCAAAAACCACCATCTTGGCCCGACGAAAAACTCTTTTTAGCTTTTTCTTATAAAGAATTTTACGCAACGATACTAAGGGAGTTTTAACTACCTTATGCCCTCCCAATATTTTAATTTCTTTAACACTTAAACCAACCAAGCTTTTATTAAGATCTTGGGCAATGGTTTCAACTTCCGGTAATTCTGGCATAGCGTTTATCTAAGTTCTAAACTTTTCCTAGTTAATTTCTTTGTTAATTTCTTATTATCTTATTATCTTTTTCTCTTTATGCGTAATAGACCATTTTGTGAACCAGCCTGAGCAATAACCGAAGAAGCGTTACGAGCGGCCAGCTTAAGAGCTTTGGAGATATCCCCATGGTAAAGCTCTAGACCCGAGACAAAGCCCGAACCAAAAGAATCTCCAACACCGGTAGTATCGGTAATTTTCTTCGGCTTAATAGCCTCTTGCCGATAGACCCTACGCCCATCATAGGCATAAGCTCCTTTGGCACCGTCGGTAATAATACAAATTTGCGGACCATAAGAAGAAAGTATCTTTAAAAGAGTCGGCAAGGAAGAAGAAGCGTTAACTTTCTCCTTTCTTTTTTTATCCGATAAAAGCAACTCAAGAGCCTCGTCTTTATTAAGGCTTAAAATTTCGATTTGTTGAAGATAGGGTTTTAAAACAGCGTAACCGGCTTGTAGTTGTTCACGTCCAGGATTCCAAAAGACTTTGTTGGAGGCGGAAAAAAGTAAAGGTAAAAGCTTTCGCCAACCACCGGATAAAGAAGTAAGATAGGTACGCTTAGCTAAAGATAGTAATTTAGCTTCTCTTTTACCTATCTTTAAATCTCCGTTAACTCCTCGGTAGGTAAAAACTACGTGTTCCTTATCTGGAGCGATTAAGATAAAAGAAACTCCGGACAAACCCTGTTTAACAATCTCTACTCGACTTTCTATTTTGTAAAGCTTAAAATTATCTAAAATCTTTTTACCTCTCTCGTCTTTTCCTACAGTGGTAATAACCGCGGTTTTAAGACTTAGGCAGCTAGCACCAACCGAGACATTGGAGGCTCCCCCACCGCAACTAAAATTAAGCTCTTTAACCCCGATCTTGGCCCCATATTCAAAGCCGATCAGTTTCTGCCGTAATAGATCACCAGGATTATCTACTAATACGGCGTCATCTACGGTAAAAAAGATATCTTCGGTGGCTCCGCCCACCACCACTAGGTCATAACGTTTTGGCATAATGATATTATAAAAAATTAGTCGGCAAAAGCCTTTGCCTAATATCCATCATTATAGCAGACTTTGACAAAAAGATAAAAACAACTTATACTCTGGAGGAGAAAGTTGGTTTTAAAAAAACCATACTTTAATTTAAAAAAATCAATTTTCGAGGGTCGTCTAATGGTAGGACTCCAGGTTTTGGTCCTGGCTATCGGGGTTCGAATCCCTGCCCTCGAGCAGATTATTATTAATGTATAAACAGTTATTAGAGTTTACATTAAACCCATTAAATCCTTAGCCGCTAAAGCTGCCTCTTTACGAAAAAAAGCTTTAACTTTGAGCCAATCGGCTTTAAAATTAATTACAGGATCAGGATCATGATCAGCGTCATTAAAATAAACCAAACTCTTTAAAATATGATGGTAGTTATGAGCCACCGAGGGGTATTGTTTAGGTAAACGCCTTATTGTATTACCTAATGGTTCTATATTTTGAGCACACCAATAAAGATCAAAAAAATCTCTTTTACGACCTCGTTGAGCCAGAGCTACAATTTTCATAACGGCAACGTCTTGTTTGTCTAAAACTTTAATAAAACCATGTTTCAAAAAAGACTGTTTGGCAATAAAAAGCGGGTATGAAATAAAACTTACTTTAGCTTTAAATAAAGTACCATATACAGTTCCTTTATCTTCAACTTCGGTAGACCATTGAGAATTCTTGGAAAAATACTCAATAACTTCTTTTTCTTTAAAATCTTTATCAATAAAAAAATCCAAATCTACCGATTTTCTATGCCCCGCCTGAAGAGCCAAGGCCGTTCCTCCGGCTAGATACCAACCGGTTCTTTTTTTAAACCATAAATCTTTTGACAAAAAATCAAGAGCTGTCTTAGTGCTCTTTGGCAAAGTATTATAATACCAATTTATTTTTTTAGCAGCAGAGTCCATAAAGCTTTGGTTTTAGGTCTTATTGATCTCGATTTGCTAATCACCTTGCGCAATAAGGTTTTATCATAAAATTTAAAAGCCCATCTAACTTCTTCGTCTCGGCCAAAATCAGCTATACGCTCAATAACATATTGGGCGTTTTTGCTGGGATTTATCTTTTTGGGATCAACATCCCAAAATAAAGATTGTCTTAGTTTCATATATATACAGTATAGCAAAAAATTGATAAAAAATCAACACAATAAAAAACCATAAAATAATTTTAATAATCAAAAAAGCAGACCAATTAAAATCAATCTGCTCTTAAATTTCATTATTTGCCGAATAATAAAAATTAATTATGTCACTTTTATAACTCTTTAAAGACTCCTTTCGTGAAATATAGACATTAGAAGAAACAAAGCGACAAGGTATATCTTAACTTACCTATTTAAACAAAAAACACCCCGCCGAGCCAAAGCTCTGACGAGGTGTTTTAAGACGCTAATATTAAGCGAGTTTGACATTAACCGCGTTTGGTCCCTTTTCGGACTGCTCAACTTCGTAGCTGACAGCATCGCCTTCCTGAAGGTCATTGAATTGGACACCTACCAAGCTATTGCTATGGAAGAATAAGTCCTTTTCCTGGCCCTCAGAAGAGATGAAACCAAAACCCTTATCGGTCAATTTTTTAATTGTACCTTGCATGGATTTATCAAGAAAAATGAATAAAATTGTAAGGTGTGATAGATATTTAATTGAATCGACTAACTCACAAACGTCATATACGCATTACTATTATAGTATAGCACTAATATTTTTTTGTGTCAATAGGGTTAGCTAAATTCAAGCTTGTGCCTAATACGTTACTGTGCTAACCTAACACCACTATGCATAAAGGTATCTTTTTCAATCTAATAGTAATTATAGGTCTAATTCTACTGACCTCTAATAACGGTGCCGTTTCCTCGGCCCAGGCTCAAACCTCAAACACATCAGTTCGTTCTATTGTGTTTCCGGTTTTAGGTTCTTCTTCATATGGAAATGACTTCGGCGATGGGCGTTCCAGTGGACGCACACACGAAGGTAATGATATTTTTGCTCCAAAAATGCGCCCGTTATTGGCGGCTGTAGACGGCACTGTCCAATGGGTGCAATATCCACAACCTGAATGGGGCTATGCCATTTCTTTGCGTGACGCTGATGGTTGGCAATATTGGTATCTTCACGTTAACAACGACACACCCGGTACCGACGACGGACTTGGTGGCGGGCTTTACGCCTATGCGCCTGATGTCATTAACGGGGCTACTGTCAAAGCCGGACAAGTTATCGGTTGGGTGGGAGATAGCGGTAACGCCGAAAGTACATCGCCCCACCTTCATTTTGAAATTCACGCTCCAGATCGTTCGGTGATTAACCCTTATGAAAGTCTAAGAGCAGCTACTAGAGTAACCACACCTGTCCCTGCCCCTATACAATCATATGAAATCGTACCGTATGGAGAATTTAAGGGTGGCGCTTCAATCGCTTCCGGTAATTTCGGTAATGGAGGCACTCTAGTAACAGGCGCTGGACCTGGTGGTGGTCCGCACGTAAAAGTTTTTAATAATGATAAATTAGTGATCGCCGACTTTTTTCCTTATCCTACGGCTTTTAGAGGTGGGGTAAATGTCGCTGCTGGTGATATTGACGGAGATGGTATTGATGAAATAATTACCGGTGCCGGACCGGGCGGTGGTCCACATGTTAGAATCTTAGGTACCAACGGCGAACCACGCGGTAGCTTTATGGCTTATCCCAATGCTTTTCGTGGCGGAGTACGAGTAGCGGTCGCTGATATTGATGGCGATGGTAAGGCGGAAATTATTACTGGTGCAGGACCTGGCGGTGGTCCGCATGTGCGAGTTTTTAAAGCAGACGGCACTCCCCTAACCGGCTTTATGGCATATGACAAAAGTTTTCGTGGCGGTATTGATGTAGCAGTAGTTCCCGCTAGCTCACAATCTCCAGCTAGAATAATTACCTCACCATTAATTGGTGGAGGACCACACATAAGGACTTTTGATATTAACGGTAATCCGGACACTTCATTCTTTGCATATGATCAAGGCTTTCGCGGTGGTGTTAAAATTTCTGTAATTAATACAAGTTCAACTTTTCAATCAGCAGGATCATATCAGATTGTAACTGTGCCAGCCTCCAAAGGCGACCCTCATATCCGTGTCTTTACTCCCCAGGGCATGGAAGTTCGTGAGGCCACGGCTTTTGAATCATGGTGGAGAGGTGGCTATGAAGTAGACGCAGATAAGAATGGCACCATCCGACTTACCTCCAGCGGTCGTCGAGCTTCAGTACGAACGGTGGTTAATCAGAGTTTTAATTTTAATCAAGGAACCCAGGGAACCGAAGGTGGTTGGAGGTACCGAAGATAGTAAACTCATTACCCTACTCTTCAGCTCTGGATTGCACTGATTTATTTACCGAATGAAAACCTAAGAGAACAAAAACTAAAAAGCTACCTATAACTATACCGCTAACATTAAGACCGAGCATACTTGCATAATAAACAAAAGCCGGCCAATCTCCTTGAGCTAACCAAATACCCATTAAACTTAAGGGTGGAACCAAGGTAACGGCCACCGAAACACCAGGTAAAGCCTCAGAAACCTCTCGACGACACCAAGCAAAAGCTCCGGCTGCTCCGGAAGCTATAGCCACCATGGCATATAACAACATAACTTTTTCGCTTCTATCAAAAACAGAGGTTATATTTTCGTTGGAAAAAATCATTGACATAAGACCGCTAACAAGAATAACCATAAGAAATGAAGAGATTATTAAAAGCAGTACCCGCCAAAGAGGCCTAATATGTCCGGTAGCTAACACTAGACCAATTATTAATAAAGGCGTTAAAAGAGGTGCCACTAACATGCCACCAATAGTAATCGCTGAATTATTCAATAAAACACCGGCCGAAACAATAACTGCTGATAGGCCCAATAAAACAAAATAAACCGAAACAGACCTAAGATGAGAAAAAAGCTCATCAACCGTCCTGTAACGATCTCTCCGACTAATAGTTAAAATATCCGGAGACCTTTTATGAAAAAAAGAAAAAAAATTACCTAAAAACATAAAAAACTTATTATTAAACTTATTAAAAAAGATAATTTTATTAAAAAATTATAGCTTTATTAAAACACCATGTACTTATACTTTAATTATAGCAAATAAAAAAAATTAAATAAACAATCTTAAAATTAGTTAACTATTTGGTTAACTAAGAAAAAGTATGTTATAATAAAAATATATAAAATATTTATTTTTAAATAATAAACAATGCAGTACCCTCAAGGTTTAACCGTACGTGAAGCCACTCGCTTGTTGGAAAAATTCGGACCAAACGAAATAAAAGACGTAGCCCCGATTTCTCCCCTGCGTATTCTTTTTAGGCAAATCAGCAAGAACTTTATCGTCTATCTCTTAGCTGGCGCTGCTATTGCCTCTTTTGCTGTTGGTAAAACAACCACCGGCTACATGATTAGCCTTATTATATTAATAATCGTCATTACCGGTTTTCTTCAAGAATTTAAAGCCGAAAAAGCCGTTAAAGCTCTTAAAAAACTAATTATGGCTATGACTATTGTAGTTAGAGATGGCCATGAACAAGAAATACCTTCTGGAGAAATCGTACCAGGAGATATTATTGTTTTACGAACCGGAGAAAAAATACCAGCCGACGCTTTGCTCTTAGAGCAAACCGAACTAAGAGTTAATGAAGCTGTTTTAACTGGTGAATCAATTGATGTTAAAAAAGAAATAGCCGAAAAAGACAATAAAGGCATTGAAAATAAGCATAAGATCTTCATGGGCACTTATATCTCCAATGGTAAGTGTATCGCCAAAGTACTAGAAACCGGCATGCGTACCGAATTCGGTAAAATTGCCGGTCTAATATCTGAAACAGAAAAAGAATTACCTCTCCAAAAAAAGGTTAATAACATTGCCCGGTATATGGTTTTTGTCGCCCTTGGCGCTTCTTTAACCGTTGGCTTGATTATGGTCAGTCGTTCTTTGCCCTTAGGCTCAGAAGCTGTTACTGATATAGTTATTGTTATGATCGCTTTAGCTGTTTCGGCCTTTCCAGAAGCTTTTCCAGTAGTCTTAATGTCTACTCTAGCCCGTGGTGCATATAACATGGCCAAAGAAAACGCCATTGTTAACCGTATGTCCATTATTGAAACTCTGGGTGAGACTACGGTTATTTGTTCAGATAAAACTGGCACTATTACCACCGGAGAAATGACTGTCCAAAAGATTATTTTAAGTCAAGCACAAATTGAAGTAAGTGGGGTAGGGTTTCAAAGTGAGGGAGGTTTTATTTTTAAAAAAAACCAACAAAAGATTCTAGCTGAAAAAGATTTACAGTTGGCTCTTAGGGCTGCGGTAATTTGTAATGATGCTTCATTAAAAAGAGTTGGTGAAAACCAAGAGTACAGGATTATTGGTACGCCTACCGAAGGCTCTTTATTGATTGCCGGCGCTAAAGCTGAGATTTTCCAAAATGATTTACCAGATAAACGTCTATCTGAAATACCTTTTAACTCGGAAAGAAAAATGATGTCCGTCACAGTAGAAGAAGAAGGAAAGACTATAATTTACGCCAAAGGAGCCCCGGAAGCGCTTTATGAACAATGCGATAGATATCTAGACAACGGAGAAGTTAAGCCCTTTAATCGCCAAGCGCAAAACACTTTTAAACGCCTAGCGGCGCGACTAACCGCTAAACGCTACCGAGTAATAGCCGTGGCTTATTCCCCTACTTTAATGAAAATAAAAAATAAAAAAACTAAACAGGAATGTTTAGTTGAGGATAATAAACTTATTTTAGTCGGACTTTTTGCCTTAGAGGATCCACCTAGAGAAAATGTAGCCAAAGCCCTTGAACAATGTCGTCAAGCCGGTATTAAAGTGAAGATGATTACTGGTGATAATCCGGAGACCGCCAAAGCCATTGGCCAAGAAATAGGTTTGATCGGAGAGATCATGACTGGTGCTGAAATTGATAAACTAACCGACGCTGCCCTAATTAAAGCGGTAAAAAAGATCGCTATCTTTGCCCGTGTTAGACCTGAACATAAACTAAGGATAGTTAAAGCTCTTAAAAAGAATAAAGAAATAGTTACCATGACCGGCGATGGTGTTAATGATGCACCGGCTCTAAAAGAGGCACATATTGGGGTAGCGATGGGTAAAAACGGTACTGACGTTTCGCGTGCCGTGGCTGATTTGGTATTAAAAGACGATAACTTTGAAACCATTGTCTCGGCCATTAAAACCGGCAGGACTATCTACAGTAATATCCAGAAGTTTATCACCTTACAAATTTCTCTTAATTACGGAGAGATTATGATAATCATTCTAGCTATCGCCCTAGGGCTACCACTGCCTTTAATAGCTCTACAAATCCTTTTCATGAATATGATAACCGACAATCTCTCGGCTATCTCCTTAGGCTTTAATCCAGCCTCAAAAGACGCTATGGACAAACCCCCTAGACGCAATGCCAGTCTTTTAAACAAGAGCTTAATTAAACTGATCTTTATCGCCGGTACAACTATTGGGGGTATAGCTTTAGCTGTTTTCTATATTACCCTAAACATAACAGATGACTTAAATACGGCCAGAACCACCACTATGGTAGCTTTAATCTTTTTGGAAATTGCCAATGCCTTTAACTTCCGTTCCTTTAGGCAACCAGTACACCGAGCCAGTCTTTTCCGTAATCCATATTTAGTCTATGCTTCCCTCTTCTCAATTACCACTACCTTAATATTGGTTAATACACCTTTTGGTAAAGTCTTTGAACTAATACCACTTACCTGGCCGATCTGGTTAACCTTAGCCGGTATAGCCCTAATAATTATTATACTTTTTGATACCATGAAACTAACTAGTCACAAAAAGGAAGGGTTGGCTTTAAATTAAAATACAAATAAAAAACGCAGATTCTTTATGATTTTTAAAAATCATCATAAAGAATTCTGCGTAAAGATAGAACTACATTTTTACCGCAAGCGCAACGTTAATTTTGACATTAGCGGCATTACAAACGGCATATAAACTTTTTAATTTTTTTTCTCCATCAGAGATAGTCTCATTTAAAAATAGAGAATAAACTCTGTTAGAAATTTCGGAAGGATCGATACCGGTTTTATTACAAATATCCAGTATTGTTGAAAACTTTTTGAATAAATCATCGTTTCCCCTGCTGATACTAAAAGCTAGATTATTAATTAATATATCTTTTAAAGAAACAGGATTCAACATCGTCTTTTCTTTATTTGCGGGATGATAAGCCGACATATTGGAAGATTGGAAACCAATCTCTTTTAAATCATCCTCAAGACATTTAAAGTGGGTATAACTACAACTATCTACTTGCAACTCAAAGCCGTTGCAGAAAACCTTTTCTTTACATATAGTACATGAGTTCTTTGCCATTTCCGCTTCAACGGACTTTTTATAATCTCTTAGCTTATAAAACTTTTGGTGATCAATGTAAGGTTTTGAAGTGACTACTGCGACCTGAGAATTCTTGAGCTTGAAATTAAATCTCTCGGCTGCTGCTAAAAGCTGCCGAACATGACATATCTCAATATTTGTCATATTGACCGATTTTTTTATAATTTCCATATTAGCACCAATGGGTTTAATATTAGAAAAATTATCAGCCAAAGCTAAGTAATCCATGATAACTTTAGAAACTTCCTTTTCTTTCGAAAAAAGAAACATGCCAAAGTTCTTTGACATTGCCATGTAGAGACCAAACTTATTCTTTAAGAAATTAAGAAAATAATTCCTTGTATCCTGGTCCTCCACATACAACATATTAAATCCAAAACTATGTCTTTCAAAAATTCTGTTCTTTAAGAACCCATAGAACGGTAAATAAGAAGCGCCCTCTTTAGCAAAAAGACCTAAGGGCTTCCCTTCACAATTATTTTTCAATATGGCTGTAGCAATACTTACTAGGAACAATTTTTCAAAGACTTTTTTATCTTCTTTAAAAAATTCCTTAACAACCTCTTGAAAGAAGAGTCTTTGTCCCGGTACACAATCATTTAAACAATTAACTAATTTAAAACGGTCCATGTAATAAAAATTGGCAAGACCGTTTAAACTTACTCCATTTAAATTATTTACTCCCTTTAAATTACTTACTTCCCTTGAAACATTTGAATGGTGTTTCATTTTTTCTCCTTGTTTATTTAATTTTTTAAGACCATAAAGATCATTTAATCACTTTTAAAAAATTTTGTCAAGTAAAAAAGACCCTTATTTTAAGGGTCTTTATGTATACACTTTCAACTAACAATCTCTTAATTCTGGCGACTGAGCAAGAAGTTGGGATTTAAAAGAACTAAAATCTTTAAGAAGAGAGCCTTCTTTAGCTGCCCCAACAGCGTGGCAGTTTCTGAAAGCCAAATTAATTTCATATTTATTCTCAAATGATTGCCTAATAGCGTCAGAGGCCATAATTCTAAGAATTTGACCTCTAAGATTATCGGAAATACTTGGAGGATTAAAAACTTCAAGCTTGCCAGTTTTAGAGGCTTTCTTACACAAAGAGACTATGGTCTCTCCGCCTTCAGGCAAAGAGTTGCAAACTTCCTTAACAATCATTTCTGGGGTAACTTCAAGCTCCCCATTTTTAACGGCTTCCACCGTTGATTTTTCAAAGTTCAATGACATTTTTTTATTTTTAAAATTTTTAAAATTTTTTTATCTGTTGAAATTTTCCCATTCAACCGTCGATTATCTTTTAATAACCGGCGGTCATACGCGAAACTTCTTGAGTTAAATCAAATTCCGGATCAATTTGTTCGGTTAAATCTTTACCCAAAGAATCATTAGCCCAGCTTAAACAATTTTTTTGATGAAAATAAATACTTTGTTTATAAAAAAGCTCCCAATCTTTAACCCTTTCATCAAGCTTGTCTTTTATAACTTCTAAAACCTCTTGATTATCTTTTTCCAATTCATTGATTTTAATAGCTTCTCCTCTTTCCATTTTTTTAACCATTATTGAGCGAGGGAAAAAAGCCAAAATATTATCAATGTTTTTTTCCGCAAAAAGCCGGTCTTCTGAATCTTCAACCTTATTAACTACCACTGCCAAAGGAACATTGTAAAGATGTGCGTATTTTTCATACTGACGATAAACCGCCAAAGATTGTTCTGTTGATTCAGCTATAAAAACCGTTAAATCAAACTTAGTAAAAAGACCTGAAGCAAAAGCATCTGCGCCAGCTGTCATATCAACGATAATATATTCATCTTGATTATCAATAAAATGATTTAAAATTATTTCCACTAAGCCAGTTTTGGAATGATAACACTTAACTCCTATATCATCATCTTCAAAATCACCAGTATCCGCAAAATAAAGGCTGCCTGATTTTACAGTAAAATTATTTAAAAAACCAAAATCTTTTTTAAAAGAAATTAATTGTGAACCTCTCCCTGGTGGAGTGGTTTTAATCATCAGATCAGACGATTTAATAAAGAGATTTTCTCCTCTGAAGAAATTCTTTAGCTCTTCGGCTCGTTCAAATAAAGGCTGGGAAACTTGTTCTTCTAGTCTCAGTAATTTCCCCAACTGCTGATTAATATCAGCGTCAATGACCAAAACCGGTAAAGACTTAGAAGATAAAAATTTAGCAAAAAGATAAGAAAAAGTTGTCTTGCCAGACCCACCCTTACCAACAAAAGCAATTCTCATATAATATTAAAAAATTAATACTTATATAATACGCAACTAAGTTGTCTATATTTTAAGCATGTTTACAGGCCCTCTTATCTAATAAAAGGACCTATAAACCTTAATAAATAACGCTAATTAATGTCCGTATTCAAAAATCTCCAGATGACCGAAAATTAAGAATAAACCGATCATCACCGCTGCCCCAATTACCAAATAAAGGGTCTTAAAGGCTTTCTCCTGTGAAGGGTTAAGTCCTTCGCTAGTTACTCTTAGGTAAACTTCTTTAAGCAACAAGAAGCTAACATATGTTAAGGAGCCGGCTGCTAAAGCTCCCCCAGCTTGAACCACTTCTTCGGAGAATTGTAAAAGAGTGGTTAAGAAGCCGGCTATAATAATTGTTCCAAAGGTATAGATAATCTTTACCCAAGCAATTTTTCTACTATCTCCCTGTCGACGTAGAAATTGGTAACCAATGACTTTATGAATAACATCATGCAGCATAATACCCAAAGCTACTAAAAGTCCGAACTCCCAACTTACCATAATCGCCAAACCAATAATAAAACCATCGGTAATGTTATGAATATGCAAAAAGGTTAGGAACTGATTACCCAAACCCTTAACCGGAGTTAAAAACTTATGCAAAAGATACTGAAAGACAATACCAAAGATAATGAAAAGAATAATCATCATTAAAGAGATTTCTCTTTCTTCAAAGATCTCAGGCACAGTATGAAAAAGCAAATTAGCCACCACCATACCCACTAAGAAGGACATAAGGTAACGCCAATTATTTTTAGGTGTTGTTTCCATAGGATTAAATAAAATTAAAAGTTAAAGTTATTAATTAATAATAAATGAATAATAATTAAGCGCACGACTTCTGGCATAATCTACATAAACCGAAAAACTCCAGACTGTGCTTTTCTATAACAAAATTAGTTTCTTTCATAATCTTTTTTTCTAAAAGACAAACATCTCCTTCAGCGTAAACATCTTCAACAATTTTACAAGAACGACAAACCAAGTGATGGTGATGCGGCAGCCCGGCAATCTCGTAATATGTTTTATCATCATCAAAATAAATATCAACGATAACGCCTTGCTTTAGTAAAAAATTAAGCTCACGGTACACGGTAGTCTTATTAACCTCAATTCCCTTTTTTTTCAAATAAACCAAGAGTTCAACCGCATCAATGGGCTTTTTAAGTTTATTTAAATAACCGATCAGCTCTTGTCTGACCTTGGTTTTTTTATAACCACGCTCGCTTAACTCATGGATAATCTCAGCACTGGATTTATTATTAGTTACTGTCATATTGACTTATTAACACCTTACTTAAATTATCTAACCAGTATAAGCAACTTAGTTGCGTTTGTCAATAGATAGTTTTAAAGCTTATATTGAATAAAAAGAATACGCCAACCGGGTGGCGTATTTAAGTTAAAAATATACAAGATTAATTTATGTAATTAATCTTTAAAACAAAAATTAGAAGATAAATGTCTTTTAGAGTTAGAGATATAATGTAATATATATTTAATCAATTAAACCAAGTGTATATATACTCTCTTGCTCTTCTGTTGTCACTACCCTTTGATATATACGAAACTCACTAATATGTCCGTTAAACATATATGTTGTGCTATGCCCCCAACCAATTCTAATAGGATTAGCGGATGATTGAAAAGGAGTTGTTCTATTTGCCTCTAATACCTGCACTCCATTAACATATAATCTTTGTTTACCTTCAGCTTGGCTGTATGTATAACCAATCAGCATCCATTCATTTGTATTAATGACACTGCCTGAAGTATTAGTTCCTCCAATACTGGAATTCTGTAAGTAGAGAGGTCTAGAACTTCCCGCACCATTAACCATAATGCGACCTGGATCATGACCGTTTCCATTCCAAAATATTCCCGAATAACCTCCAGAATGATTCCCATTCCATTTTATCCAAGCTAAAATTGAAACCTCAGTTAACCCACCCATAGGAATTAAACCAACATTAACACTTTCACTAACATTTCCTGAGAACAATAAAGAGTGCCCATTCCCCGAAGGAGTGTCGGTTGACCAGAGTGACTGAGTATCAATATTAATAGTTCCATGACGTTCATTGCCACTCGTGTCAAAAGCTGTACTACCACTCCCTTCATTAAACTGCCACCAACCAATTAAACCAGAGTTGCCTATGCCTCCTTGGGGGCTAGCTGTATGTATACCGGCTTTAAGAGAACCAATATCTGAGCCCAAACAAAAACCAATAGCGTATGATGCACCATTTAGATTAACAACATATGAATATTCACTATCCGGACAATCCCCATCAGTTCTTGGGGTTGGGTTATTGGGTACTTTACTCATATATACTACTCCACCTTGTTCTAGGGGTTGTCCTGGGGTAATAGAAGCGGGATATGAGTTATTATCTGCAAAATATAACTCTAGAGCATTAGCCATAGCTTTTAGATCATTTAGTCTTTTAGCGTCTCTGGCACTAGTTCTAGAGTTACCTAGGGCTACTACTACTAGAGTAGATAATATACCTATAATAGCTATAACCACTAATAATTCTATTAGGGTGAAGGCTTTATGAGTCTGATTTATAGATTTTTTATAACTCAAATAAGTCATGTAATGACATCTTATAATAATATCATTATTATAGCATTTATAATGCTAGCTCGCAATAAAAAAGTGGTTGACTTTAAGAAAATATCGAAATTATAGGTAGGATGACATAAGAATAAACACCTCAACTAGTTGAGGTGTTTGATTGCTCAGTAAAATAAAGGCTTAAAATGACTAGGCCTCAATAAAATTAACAGTAAAAGAATACATACCGCCCATAGTACACATACCAACCAAACTATCTCCGGCTTTTTGTACCGGTATCTCAATTTCCGTTAAACCAGTGGCTGGTAACTGTTGGCGGTAATTAATGGAAGGAATAGTAAAAGCAGCGGAACAGTCATAGGTTGAATTGGTTTCTATTTCCAGCCTTGTTGGCATACCGGCTTTGGCAACAATCTTTTTCGGAGTGTAACCTACCTTGGCTAAAACCCTAATAACCTGCTCACCGTTTTCTTCGCTCACAACCTCGGAAATTGCCTGCTCTCCTCCAAAAGAATATACTTTACCCTCTTGGGACGATCTACTTGAAAAAAACCAAACAGCCAAAACCGCTACTGCCGCTACAATGATCAAAGTCTTATTATTCATATTTTTTAATTGTAATAAATTTAAAATAAAGTAAGTGGTTTAATTATACCAAAAACCGCCAAAATACCCAAGAGGGCATATAAACCAAGCCCCACTACCACAATACCCGAAGTCTTAAAGAATAACGAACCATATTTACTTGAGGCTAAAGAAAAAGATGCAAAAGACAGAGTAGATAGAACTGGTAGGGTACCAAGGGCGAACAAACCCATAATTAAAGCGCCTTGCAAAGGTGAAGAGCTGGCTAGGGCCAAAATCTGCATGGATTGGGTAAAACCACAAGGCAAGAAAAAGGTACCAGCTCCAACAATAAAGGGCGAAAAAGATCCAGAGCTTCTTTTGGTAATGGAACGAAAAATCTTATCAGGCAAAGTCATAAAGCGATGATGACCTGAACCCTTAAAGACTTCTAATAGATTAAGCCCAACAATAATCATTACCAAAGCCGCTAACATACCCAAAAAAGAGGTTACCTCATGACTAACGGAAAAAGCTTCTCCCACCAAACCAAGTAGAGCTCCTAAAACAATAAAGGACAAAAGTCGCCCAATATGAAACATAAAAGCAGATTGTTTTTTAGCCCCAACTTTAGCGGCGTTAGCGGATAAAGATAAAACCAAACCTCCCACTACTGCCAGACAACTAGATAAAGAGGCAATTAAGCCAAGCAGGAAGGCGGTAGATAGATTAAAAGACTCACCAGTAGAAAAATCTAGAATCCCTGAACGCTGAAAAATAACAAAACCAAATAAAATAAAACAACCTAAAAGAAAAGCTTGGAGTAGAGTTGTTTGTTTTCTTTTCCGCGCTTCTACTGTTATATTCTCTTCTATCTTACTTCCTTCTTCTCCCCTTCCTTCTTCTCCCCTTCCTTCTTCTCTTTCTCTTCCTTCTTCTCCTTCTTCTTGTGAGTAAAGACTATAACCATGAACTTTTAATTGACCCTGCCAATCTTCCAAGAGATCTTTTTGTTCACGACTAAAGTCTCCTTCCACATGTAGTAAATTAGTTTTTAAACTAACTTCAGCTTTAATGGTTTCTTTATCTTCTCCAATAATATCTTCAATTATTAGACGGCAAGCGGCACAATGCATGCCTTGTATTTTAAAACTATGTTTTTGCATATTGTTGATTAAATAATAATACCATAACTGTCTTAAGAATTAAACATTTTTTTTGCGATAAACCATCCTTAGAGAATTACCAACCACCAAAACACTGGAAGCGGCCATAGCTCCACCGGCTAAAGCTGGATTAAGTATAATTCCGAGAAACGGATAAAGAATCCCGGCAGCTATTGGAATACCGGCCGTATTGAACAAAAATGCCCAAAAAAGATTTTGTCTAATTGTTCTTTTGGTTTGTTTAGATAGAGCAATAGCCTCAGATAGTTTACCAAGATCTCCATGAAGAATGGTCAGATCGGCTGTAAAGATAGCGGTGTCTGTACCGGTAGACATAGCAATACCCACATCAGCCGCCGCCAAAGCCGGAGCATCGTTAACTCCATCACCCGCCATGGCCACTAAACCTTCTTTCTTATCTTTAAGACTATTAATTAACACTTGCTTATCTTCCGGCAAAAGCCCTGCCTGATAATTATCTAGACCAATTTCTTTGGCCACCCAGGCCGCTGTTGATTCTCTATCTCCTGTAGCAAGGAATAACTCTATCCCCTGTGCTTGCAAGGAAGCTACCGCCTCTTTAGCTGAGTCTTTTATCTTATCACCAATCATAAAGTAGGCCAAAATATTTTTCTCATCAGATAATATTACCGGAGTTTGGGTAAGATAAGTATCATTATTAATAATCTCTTCTTGAGGTTTTAAATTAATTTGTTCTTCTATAAAAAGCGGACTACCGATCAAATATCTAGAATCTTCTATATAAGCTTCCGCTCCCTTACCTCGGTGAATAGTAAAATCTTTTAAAGCTAAATTATCTGGAGCACCTTTTTCCTCTCCATATTGCATAATCGCCCGCGCTAGAGGATGCCCAGCTGAAGCTTCCAGGGAAGAGGCTAAGGAAAGAATACGTGAATCACTTAAAGTTGAAACATTGATAAAATTCATTACCTCAGGCCGCCCAACAGTTAGGGTGCCAGTTTTGTCAAAAACTATTTTCTTTACTGCCGAAAGCTTTTCTAAAGCCTCAGCGTTTTTAATTAAAATTCCCCGCCCAGCTCCTCGTCCTACTCCAACCACCATAGCCGTTGGAGTGGCTAAACCTAAAGCACAAGGACAAGCAATAACCAAGACCCCGACAAAACAAGCCAGACCTAAAGCTAAGGCAGATGAAAAATCCATAAAGCGCGGACCAATTAATAACCAAGCGGCTAAGGATAACAAAGCAATCACCACTACAATAGGCACAAAGACCGCAGAAATCTTATCCACCAATTTTTGAATCGGTGCCCGACTGTTCTGGGCTTTTGTTACTAAAGAAATAACCTGGGCTAAAAAGCCGGCTTGCCCAAGAGCTGAGGTTTTAATTATTAAACGACCGTCTTGATTAATTGTTCCGCCTACCACCTTTTCTCCCTCCTTTTTCTCCACTGGCAT
Organism: Patescibacteria group bacterium; assembly: GCA_030583705.1. NCBI lineage: Bacteria > Patescibacteria group bacterium. The sequence continues at coordinate 582,831 of CP129471.1, forward strand.
AGCCTCCCCAGTAATCATCGCCTCATCCACAAAGGATTGACCTTCTAAAACAACTCCGTCTAAAGGTATTTTTTCTCCAGCCGAAACTACTATTATTTCCCCTATTACAACCTCAGACAAAGGCAAAGTCATTGTTTTTCCATCGCGTTGTACCGTAGCTTCTTTGGCTTGAAGAGAAATTAAAGAGCGTAAAGCCAAGCCGGTTTTGGCTTTAGCCCGACGTTCAAGATAGGCTCCAAGAGTTACAAAACCAATTACCACAATGGTAACATCATAATACATAACCTCAACGTCTAAATAGGGTGCCAGACTACTTTTAAAAGCGCTTAAGATAAAACTGTATAAAAAAGCGGCCGTAGTACCAAGACCGATCAAGGAGGTCATATCCGCTCGCCCATGACGCAAAAAACGCCATAGACCGGCCAAATAAGGCAGACCTATAACAAATAACATATAAAAGGCCAAAATAGGCATGAGGTGATGAATAAAGCCCTTTAAAGGATCCTCAGGCATAGCCCAGAGTCCATAAGAGGCTCCAATCTCCCAAGCCATAACCACTATACTGATAACGATAATCGGCCAAGAGATCATTACTTTTTTTCTTAAATCAAGTAATTCTTTATCAGCCTCATCTTTATCAGCCTCATCTTTATCCTTAGAAGAGTTATCTTCACTACCACCTTCTTTAACTAAAGAATAGCCCAAGTCTTTAAGATTAGCATTAAGTTTCTCATACCCAACCTCGCCTTTAATCGTCATACTTTCAGTAGCATAAGAGACTTCAACCTCATTAACTCCGGGAAGTTTTTTTAACGATCGCTCAATTAAAGAAGAACAAGAAGCACAGTGCATGCCTTTTACTTGGTAGCTTTTTGAATCGTTCATATAATTAATTTAGTTAGTTTAAAAATAGTAAAGAGAATTAAACAGAGAGATTATAAATCTTTAAAAGCTCTTTAACGGTCTGCTCTTTGTTCTCTTTTAACTTCATAGCTAAACAACCATCCAAGTGTCCGGCTAAAAGTTCCTTTTTTAAAGACTTAATCAAACCGCCAACACTGTCCGCTTGTTGGATAATGGCAGGACAGTACTCACCATCTTCAATCATAGCGGCCACTTTGGCCATAGTGCCTTGGGCTTGCTTAGCCAAAAGCAAAGCTTTTTTACCATGAGTTACTTTTTTCATAAAAAATCTTTAAAGACCTTAAGCTGGTCTATACCTATAGTATAGGCTATAGGTTAAAATTAAGCAAGAGAAAAGCCGCCTTTGTAAAAGCGGCTTTAAAATTTTAAGACTCAGAGGGTTTTTTAATTTTGAATATTAAAGATCTAGATAAATTTTATTTTTTAAAAAATCCATCAGATCATAAGCTTTCCCGAATTGGGGAAATCTTATATTAAGAATTAAAGATAGAAAAATAACATTTTTATCTTTAAGTTCTGTAAAGTCTGCAGTAAAATCATGACCCTTGTTTAATTCTCCGGCTAAGACCAAAATTACATCATATTGATCATAATCAGAAGAATCAATTTCTTGCTCCTCTTCTTTCATCTCAATCTTAACATGATAGCTGTTTTTTACTGTGATTAGATGTTGTAAAATATCATCTATTTTGTTTTGTCTAAAATGCTGGTTAGTAATAATCAGCACCTTTTTTTCTTTTTCTTTTCTCTCTTTCTTTTGTGTTTTTTCACCTTCCATTTTCTTTTTTATATTTTTTAAATTTTTAATTTGCTCTTAAATAGAAACATAAATAAAGAAAAAAGGCAATAGTATTTTGATCCATCTTGGCTTATCCACAACCCTACCTCTTGACAAGATATATATAATTTGCTAAGATGTATATATAATATATATAAATAATAAATATATGAAAAAACTAACAGAAAAACAAAAGAATGTGCTTGATTATATTACGGGGTATATAAAAGAACATGGTATCTCCCCTACTATTGAAGAGATAAGGCTTAAATTGGGCTTTCTTTCCATTAGATCAGTAAGTCAGTATTTGGATGCCCTGCAGAGTAAAGGCTATATTAATAAAACCGCTAAACCAAGAAGTATACGGATTATTGATCAGAATAATAACAATAAAGCTGAAACTGTTTTAGTACCTCTTTTAGGTATGGCTTCCTGTGGTACTCCGGCTTTTTATGCGGATAACAATATTGAAGGCTATATGCCGGTTGATGCGAAATTACTTAAAGGAAGTATTAAAGAACACTTTCTTCTAAAGACTTCCGGTAATTCCATGAACAAAGCCGGTATTAATGATAATGAATTGGTTTTAATTAGGAAAAAAGATTATTATGAATCAGGAGAAAGAGTGGTAGCAGTCGTGGATGATAAGGCCACTATTAAAAAACTTCATAAAGGAGACCAAGCCGTTATCCTTTCCCCGGTTTCTACCGACAAATCCCATAAACCGATTATGGCTACAGAAGCCGCTATTTGCGGTGAAGTAATCTGTGCTGTCCCCTTCTTTACCGATGTACAAGGTAACCTAAGTTATTTTGCATAAATAAAAAAATACTCCCTAACAGATGTTAGGGAGTTTTATTTTAAAATATGTTTTTATAAAATCTATATTATTCCTCCTTTTCTTCAAAAAGAGAAACATTATCTTTTTTGTGCCAATGTCCTAGGCACGTTTTTATATAATAATGTGTTTTTTTGGCTTTTATCTTTTGATCAAAAGTTAAAAGCAATTTTTTTAAGGTAAGAACTGTTAAATCTACTTTTTTCATTTTTTTCTTCTTTTAAAAATACTACGTATACGAAAACGTTTTTCTAATCAACCTCTATTTAAACTCCCCTCATGAGTTTAAAGTTCAACCAAGTACCACTCCCTGGCTTAATAAAAAAACAGAGGGGAATCTTAAAGAATCGATCAATAATTGCTTGGAACCCTTATTAACCCTTTTTGTAATTTGAGGGGTTACTATGGGCTCCGTTTATAACCTTGTTTTTTATATTGGTAATTTTCCTCACCTCTTGAGGTTTGTACTTTTTACTTCCTAAAGATTTTGAACTTTTTTTAGACATTAATTTATTTTTTTGATTTCTTAAAAATACGAAGCCTCGTTTTCTTTAATGTACAAAAATATAAAACTAGAAACTGTCCATTGTTACTCCTTTTTAATTAACGGAAAAAAACTACCATATATACTAATTATCATATAAATCATAATCAGGCAAGTGGATAACAAAAGCTGACCTTTTTTTCCAAAACAAAGGTTTTTAGCTGTCTAAACAAAACCACGGCTCCCCTATGGGTAAGCCGTGGTTTGTTGGGCCAAAATAATCTGGCTCTTTAAGAAAATCTTAAAGAACAGCGTCTTTGGCAGACTTAGAGAGACGGAACTTTACTACCGTCTTGGCCGGGATCTGGATTTGTTCACCAGTGGCCGGGTTGCGACCCATGCGAGCCTGGCGACGCACCTTTACCATTTTACCAAGACCCGGCAAGGTAAATTCGCCGTTGCTCTTAACCTCGCTGTAGGCCATGTCGGTCAAAATATTCATAAAATTGACGACATCCTTTTTAGCAAGGCCTGTCTTAGAAGCCAAAGCTTCCATTAGTTGGGACTTTGTCATAAATCCTAATAAGTTAGTAAGCAAAAGGCTAAACACCTTTCTTAATTACCATTATACAGCAAAATGAACAAAACGGCAATAAAATAAAGGGTTTTAGCAAGAGCTTGCTAAGTATCCTTTTCTTGACAATACCAATTTTTTGTTATCATTAACCTATATAATAAAAAATAGCTAATATTAGGTGGTTTTTAACAGAAAATAGGATAAAATAAAGCTTTTTTGTTAAATTAACAACTAGTCATGAAAAAAATCCCTTCTTCTACTTAAAAGTTTTCAACATGCCATATTATCAATTACCGGCTAATTCAAGTATCTGTTCTGGCGTTAAAACACCCTCATAAATACGTAAATCATCAATCGCAAACCTATCCCATGTCTCATAAATAAAGAGACGATCTAAAGGTAGCCATGGCCAAACAACTAAATAGTCAATATAAGGTTGTCCATTAAAATAAACCGTTAAAGTCATCTCTTGTGCATCATAAACCAACCCCATATGAATCCAGGCGTAATAAGCTAGTGGTCTGTTTAAGAAAAAGGCATAATTATTTATCTTGGCATAGATATTGCCATAACCCCCTTGTAAACCAAAGTGCCCATCTAGTAGACTACTATATAAACTAACACCACCTTGTCCGGAAAAACCCGGCATACTGTGTCGCCAAAAAGACAGAGAGACTGAACGACTGTTTAAGCTTGGTATTGATATATCATAATTATGGACTCCTTGCACCATTAAAAGACCTTGACTATACCGACCAGTCGTTAGAGCGGCTTGGGGAATAATCACTCCCCCGACCTTATCAACAGCCAAGGTTCCGCTATCTTCAAAATCCCAGTAATGTAATAGCTTAGCTGGCTTAAAGCTTGGTTGTTCAACCACTGGCGGAATTTGCTGATTAAATAAAGCCGCTACTTCTTCTTTAGCTAAGGCTCTGTCCCAAATGCCAATCTCATCAACTAACCAAGCGCCAACTCCTCCATACATGTTCATTGTCATCTTAACAATCTCGCCAGACAGTGCGCCAGACAGCGGATATTTTTTAACCAACTGTCCATTAAGATACCAAGCTATATAATTATGACCAAAAACAAAGGTCATTAAATTCCAATCTCTATTTTCCGGATAAAGTCTGCCTATACTCGGCCATGACCCATTATGGATATATAAAACATTATGGCCGGAAAAATGAGTACCTGCCAAAACTTCTTCATTCTCATCAAAAAAGTAAAAACCATTTTGGGCAATACCATTAACGTCTTTGGAGTAAAAGGAGAAGGTTAATTCCGGACTATTAAGTGTAAGTGGTATGGTGGTGGAAGTCTTTTGTTCATAATAATTATACTCCAAAGCACAATCCCACTTACCAACTGCCCATAAGGTATCTGGTAAAACATCTTCAATTAAACTATCCCGAGGCTCACCAACGCATTCCGAGAAATGCCAAAGTCGTTTAAGACCCCTGTTTAAATCTACTGTCCGACTACCTAAAAGATGATTAGCTTTGGGCTCTTGGCTAAAGACAGTCGGCTCATCATAGCTTAAATGATCAATAACCGTGTTATTATAAAACAACCTAAGCTCTCCTTCCGTGTTAGGTATAACCGGTGAAACATAATAACGATCAGCTACAACAAAGTTCTCGCTATATCCTGGACCGGCAATTAAGAAAAAAGAGTGAGGTTCAAGGATAACATAATTAAGAGAAGCACCTGAAGCTAAAGTATTCCAAAAACTTAAATCAAGACGCTTAGCCTGTACCGCTAAACCACTTAGACTAATCGGCTTATTGGACTGATTATAAATCTCCAAGTATTCTCCTCCATCAAGGCCAGTGCCATAGGCGGTAATTAATAAAGAGCCGAGCTTAGGAGACTCAGGCGGACCATTATAAACAATTTCTTCTTCCTCAACCTCATCTACCTGTTCATTATCTTCTCCTTGTTGTTCTTCATCGCCGTTTTCTTCTTCTACCCCATTCCCTTCTTCACTACCTTGCCCACCCCCATTATCTTCTTCATTACCTCCTTCTTGTTCAGAGTCCTCTTCTTCAGATGAAGAATTACCTGATCCCGACCCTCCTCCTATACCAGGTAAACTAGGCCACCAAGGCTGGCTTGGTATGTTTATATTACCAATTAACCCATCTACCGCCTGCCTAGCTGGATCTGGTAATAGAGCAATGGCTCCTTCCACTAAACCGGGTATTATCGGTAGAGGAATAAAATTATTACCAGGCTGAGTAATTCTCTCTATCACCTCTCCTACGGCTTCTCGTCCGCGGTTAACTGTTTCATTAACCGCGTCATTGATCGCCTCATTAATAATTTCCCCTGGAGTTGGAGGCTCTGAACCAACGTTATCAAAAAAGAGCTCTAACAAACGAACACCGTAGGAAATCATCATGGGAGAGATTTCATGCCAATAGGCTTCATGAATATCTTCGGTTAAAATAAGTTCATCTGTCCTTATATTATAACGAGCTAGGGGTCGTGAGCCATCGAATAATATATCCCCTCTTACCGTTATCCGATTAAAAGGTTCTCTAAAATCAGAACCGTCAATCGTGTCTTTACTAAAAAAACGACGATTAACCCAAGTAGCTAAAGAGGCTATGCAGTCTCGGTAATCGCTACAATCAGGCAAAGGCGGTAAGGGCTCTTTCATTGGTGGACGATTAAACTTAAGCCATTGTTCAAAAGGATCCCCCTCCGCATGCTGATCATTTCTTACATGAGCCGGCACCGCCGAATCTTGTAGAAGATGTAAAACATGTCCCAAACAAGTATGAGCCTTAGCTAAATTATTATCCCTTAAAGCTCGCCTGGCGGTTGGCCAAGAACAATCGCCAGTAATTGGTTCAAGTCTTTGTCTGGAAGGCGAAGAAGCCCAAAAAGGCGAAGGCCAGCCCAGACTAATACCCAAGATAGACAAACCTTTTTTAGATAAAGGATTAAAAAAATGATTAAGCGGCCGAGAAACTGGTACATCTTCGCGACTACTGCCATGCGCCAACCAAGCGATGGCGGTAGCGTCCAGACTATTATCCGGATGACGATCGTTATAAGCATAAGCTACTGCCCTAGAAAGTGCCGGATGGACCCCATAGGTGTCAAAAGCTTTGGTAGATATTGGCCAAAAAGACATGACCAGAAAAAGCCCAACACCCAAAAACCAAACTTTGGCTAAGAATATTTTTAACATAAGAAAGAGTTAATAATTAAACTGAGGGCTAAAGCTCACTAATCTGCCAAACCGAGGGAGAGAGCTTAATAAACCTTATTTGCAACGTTCGTCTTCCGGCTTCAAGATAAACTCTTTGGCCAGCTATCTCGCGTTCTTCGTCTTGTAAAAGGTCATAATCATATTCATAAACAGCGGTTTCTTCGCAAATATTTTCATAATCACAAGGCTGGCGATAAAGCTCTCGTAAAATTGGTTTGTCACTAATTTGTCTTTCACGCCATTCTTCGTTAGTTAAAAGTTCTTTATAATAATCTCTTTTCTCACGAGAAATATATTTAAGGGCTGTTTTAAGATCATTGTCCTTAAGAGCCGAGGAAAAAGCCTCATAAGCTTCTTGGGGCGAGGAGCTTACCGGATAAAAACGAGCTTCATATAGATAGGGGGCGAATAATAAATACGAGCGATAATAAGAAAATAGCCAAAAGGCGAAAAACAGGCTTAATAATAAGCCTCCCCATAAAATAAAGGATTTTTTCATAAGAAAAAATTAATAATAAAGGAGGAAAATAAAAAACACCCTCACGAGGAGGGTGTTTAAGTTTTAGTTATTACTTAAAGGATTTATTCATCCTTAGAAAAATTCTTGGTCCAAAACTCAATACTACGCATGGCTTTATAACCATCGCCTGGACGACCCATGAAATAACGCTTTCCGTCCGATGGACTTACATACCAAGCTTCGTTATTACCATCTACTTGTAAAAGTATTCTACCTTTTTGGCTATCCGCAAAACCTTGGTCAATAGGCAAACTCTCACCTGGTATTAAAGGATTAAACCCGGCTAGAATTTCTTCTTTATCACTATAACCATCACCATCGGTATCGGGATTATTGGGGTCTGTACCAAAAGAAGCTTCAACTTCATCAGATAAACCGTCACCGTCCGAATCAAGACCAACATCCAAGTTAGAATCAGCTACCGGAATACGCATAAGATCAGCCGAGCTCATACCAGAGCCTAATTCAAGAATTAAGTTATACACATTAGCATCAGCTGCGGAAAGAGCTAAACGACATTCACCAAGATCTTGTCCGGCATTGGCTTGAAGTTCAATCTCCTGTCTATATTGGGTGGCTTTAAGATCCAACTCGGTCTGCAAAACCGAAGATCTCTCCAAGGCCTCAGCAGCTTTTTCTTGAGCCGAAGCAACTTCCTGTGTTTTACTCGTAAGGTTAGCTTGTAAGTCACTAACTTCTTTCATTAACTTTGCGTTATTATTACCAGTAATAACAGTTAAACCAATAGCTCCCAGCACCACTACAATTAACAAAGCATAAAAAAGCCAACGTTGCCAATGGCGTTTCTTAACTTCACGATGCACTGCTTCATGATGTTCGGCGTGTGGTACGCCACTTGGTACCGGATTAGCCCCAACTGGAGAGGCTACCGGGTTAGTCGGTTGTTCAAACATAGGTTTTTCGTTAGATGATTGAGCTACCGCTTGACCGCAAAACGGACAAACGGCTGTATTATTTAAAATTAGCTTTTGACAATTTGGACATCTCATAAATTAATTATAGCACAACTTATTAAAAATTGCCAAATAGTCTTATAGGATAAGAATTAGGTGGTCGCGTCAACTCGCTTAACTGACTCAAATTCCTTTTCAAGCCTACGGTTAAAAACATCGTTCTGATCATGAATAATGTTAACTAAATCACCTACACGTTCACGCATAAAACCACCCGCTAATCCGGTTAACTCACCAACTTCTTCAGAGAGCTTGTCAAATCGGCGATCCATTTCTTGTCTAACTTGAACAAACCCGTCTTTCATTTCTTGTCTAATCTCAAAAATATCCTGTTTCGTCTCTTGTCTTAATTCAGCTATAGCTCGCTCGTTGCGATCAAAACGCTTATAAACTTCCGCACGAAAATCACTCATTTCAGCACGAAAAGCAACGAATGATTTCGCCATATCAACCACCATAGCGGTTAAAGAAGAGACTGAGTCTTCAAGAGATGAAACAGAAGCCCTAAGAGAAGAAACCGAAGTTTCAAGAGATGAAACAGAAGTTTCAAGGGAAGAAACAGAAGTTTCAAGGGAAGAAACAGAAATTTCAAGAGAAGAAACAGAAGTTTCAAGGGAAGAAACAGAAGTTTCAAGGGAAGAAACAGAAGTTTCAAGGGTGGAGAGACTTACTGATGGTATACTCATAAAAGTACATTACTAATAACCGAGGGAGATTATCTTAACCTATAATAATATAGAGGAGGGGGATAAGAAGATTATAGCAAAAAATATTAAGATAAGGCAAATAATTTATAACGCTCTTTCTTCTTTATGGATTAAATGTTTTAAGATTAAAAAACCTTTTATAAAACCCTTATAAATAAAGCAGTTAAACCCGCCAGGCGGTTGGCGGGTTTATTTTTAACAACCTCATTAAAATATATAAAATAATATCTAATAAAGTTCTCTCTTGACTAACTGTTACACTTTTGATACACTATTAATATATGACAACCGTTAAAACTAGAATCAATATAACCACAGAACCTGAGGTGGAAAAAGCCCTAAAAAATGCCGCTAAAAAAGACGGTATACCTGTTGCTGCCAAAGCAGCTCAATTAATACAAATGGGGCTTATGCTGGAAGAAGATATTGCCCTTGCCTCCCTGGCGGACAGCCGTCGCTTTAAGAAATCTTCTCTAATAACCCATGAACAAGCCTGGCTTTAAAATTCTCTATCATCCTTTGGTCGTTAAGAACGATATCCCGAAATTATCAAAAACAGAAAAAAACAAAATTAAACAAGCTATAGAAAATAAACTGATTAATTATCCACAAATATACGGCCAACCGCTAAGGGGAACTCTTAAACATTACTGGAAGCTGAGAATCGGCGACTGGCGAATTATTTATATCATAAAAAGCAACACAGTGATTATCCTTCTTATCGCTCACCGCGGAATTGTTTATAAAGAAGCTAAAAAAAGACTCTAAAAAAATATTCCAATCTTTCTTAATCTTTCTTATAAAAACAGCCCCCTAAAGGGCTGTTTGGTTATATAATCATTATCTTAAATTGTTTATCAATAAAACAATAAAATTAACCCAACTACCTATTTAATTATTCAATGGTAGTGGTTAAACCATTAGGTTCAATAGGGATATCAAGATCTTCGTCATCTTCATCCTCCCCTGTTTCCGCACCTTCAATAGTAGTGGTTAGTCCACTGGGTTCAATCGGGATATCGTTTATAGAGTTTTCATCTTCATTATCTGCCCTAACTATTGTAACGCCTAAAAGCATTACCAGAGATAAAACAACAGCCAAAGAGGCTTTAACTAAAGAAAAATAGCCTTTCATGTATTTTGATATTAATAATTATTTTTTATAATTAATCTCCTGAAACATTCCAAACATGTTGAGAAAGAAAATCCAGAGTGTATTTTACTGATAGATTATCCTTGTTAATGAACTCAACTCTATTGGGATATTGAGATAATAATGGAGCGATAAACTCATCAGCCCAACTCGGAGTCAAAACTTTAACTCCGGCAAAATCAAGGGTAATTTCTCCCTGTTTAGGGATTTCTCTGGTTTTAAAAACCAGGGCCGCCTCCCTGCCTATTAATCTTGAAAGGAGCATATCTCCGAATTTTACAATCATGATATTCATATTTTTATGATACTATATTTATAATAGATAGACAACTTTTGGAAAACCTTATACATTTCGTCAAATATCTCTCAAAAATACTAATAAATACCCCAAGCCTTATACAAAATATAGCAAACCTTATACATTATCGAAAAACTTCAACCACAACGCATATTTTCAGTTGTCCGATTTTTGCGGACAACTGGCCATTTAATCTACTTTGTTTAATTAAGTAAGAAGTGTATATCAAAAAAGCCTTGATTTTAAAGGACTTAAACCCGCCAACCGGCTGGCGGGTTTAATTGATTTAAGAATAAAAAAACAATAAATAATATTTATATGTATAAAGATAGACATATAAAGGAACATCCATATTAACTCACACCAATACACCTCACCTACCAAATAAAAATATTCTCATATACCAAAAACCCCTCCTTTTTAAGGGAGGGGTTTTGGTTAGTTAAGTTTAAGAGGTTATCAAAAACTAAACTATCTGCGAAATTCTTTCAGGGCTAGTTAATAGCCTCGAAAGGAGTGGCAGCTTTGTTGCCTAGGTTAAAGGTGTATGAATTGATGGTCGGAGCAACTCCTCCACCAATAGCACCGTTTGTAACTTCGTCAACAGTCCACTCAATGTTTTGAAGCAAAGCGCGAACCTGTTTAGCCTGGGTCTGGTTAGTTCCTATTACAGTAATAGTAAACGTACCAGTCTGACCAGCAGCAATTCTAAACAAAGCCTCACCGTCATAAACAGCACCAGTGTAACCACCGGCACCAGTTACGGCTTCAACCTCTGAACCACTTGAGGTAGTGATAGTACCTGATTGGCTAGCCAATTCAGCACCTGCTGAATATTCAATAAGGTAGATAACGTCAACATCACCAGCGGCAGCTCCAGCAGCTAATACGATATCAGCAGGAGCACGGTTAATGTAAACATCTCTATCACCAAAGGCTTCAACATCAACCTTCCAGGTAAACTGGGCAATATCATTGAAGTTACCATCAACATTAGTTATGGTAGTAGTAGCTTCGTTAACAGTTACCATAATACCTCTTGAGCGAAGTTCATGGGTCTGAGAAGTAGCTGAAACAGATTTGATAATATCATCCTCGTCATGACCATTAGCGTCAGTTCCCTTAAAGTTAGCTGCATTAACAACTACATTTAAGTTAGTGCCTTCCACATAACGAACACCTTCATTTGTGTCAAACAAGTCAACTTTAACAGTGAAAGTCTTAGTTTGGTTGGCAGCTAAGGCGATGTTCATGTTGTTAAACAAGGTAACACCTCCATTAGGAACGGTCTTAACACTTCTTTCAGTAGAACCTTCATATAGGTAAGCTCTGCGGATAACACTGTTTTCAGCAGTAGTACCAGCAGGATCACCAGTAGTAAAGGTTACCTGAAGATCATTAACGGTCATAGCAACACCGTTCTTTTCCTTCATGGTGAAGGTGTAAACAGAAACTCCGTTAGTGTCTGAAGTTTCGCTTACTTCAACGATAGCAGCATCAATCTGAGGGTTGGCAGTTCTAACTTCCAAAGAAGCTTTCTTAATACCACCAACAGTGAACTGTTCTTCAAGAGCAGTTGCATTAGCAGCTAAGGCTGGAGCTGATTGGTTCATAGTCAAACCAGATTCATCAAGAATTCTGATGTCTCCAAGTTCAAGATTCCAAACAGCGGTCTTGTCATTTGAGTCAATGTTATTATGCATTGAAACAGCAACAGAAACCTTAGTGGTTGCATTAGAAGCCAAGACAGAGCTTAGGCCACTGAAACGCATACGGTATTCAACAGTAGCGTTTGAACCAGCATTACCAATGTTAGTACCGGCAGCAAAAGAGCTGGACCAGTTAGCACTTGAATCAGCATTCATAGTACCAACAACAGCTCCATTAACCATCAAAGATACATTCTTGAAATAATTCCAAGGACGTACTGAGTGAGTTCCTGGGTTGCTTACAGAAAACCAAACATCGGCAGTCTGCAACATCAAAGGACCATCATTGCTCAATTCAACATCAGTAGCGTAGATTTCTACATTGCTTTGTGCTTCAAGAGCTTCGGTCTTATTACGTGAACCTAGGGAAATATTATCAATAGTACCTTGGGTTCCTCCGTTTTGATTAAATCCTGGGTCAACTTGACCAGGGGCAGCTTGCGCAGTGTTAGTTATATCAGCTTCTGCACCGGTAATATCAGAACCCATTGGGCTCATAGAGAATCCGGAAGGAGCGGTTACAACATGGTCAAAGCTGAAGCGGTTGGCATAAAATGCATTTTCGCCAGCAACTTTGCGGAATTGTGAACCAGTGTAGTAGTAAACATCTGGGCTACCGGCTGCCTTTACTAACTGACCACCAGTGTACTGGCCGTTAGGCTTTTGTCCACCCATGGTGTAGTTGTTAAAGAAGCTGTCAGCAACGTCAACTACCATGCCAGCCCAGTTAGGACCGTACATGCTAATAGCTTCCTGCTCGCTGGAGATGTGGTAGATCGTTCTGTCCATACCTACAGCATAAGTCTTAGGATCACTGGTGATCTTCATCAACTTAGTTCCAGGGCGGATAGTAACGTTGGAAGTCAAAGTGTAGTTTGACATTTCAGCCTGTGAAACTACTTGCACATTATTAAAGTCACGGTACCACGTAAAGTATACACTTGAGTGTGGGAAAGCGTGACGGTTGCTGCCGTTTACATAGTAAACAGCTGAATCGGTTGACAGTTTGATCAAGTCACCTGTTGAGGCGGCTTTGGCTGATGGAGCGGCCATACCGCTCATAGTTACAACCATCATGACTGCCATGACGAAAGCAAAAGTTTTTCTTACAATATTCATACAATAAATCATTTAAAAGTTTATTTGGTTCAACGTTATCACATCAATCGGAATCCCGCTTCCCCGCATCAATGAAAATAAATTCATTAGAGCCGGAGAGTAAACATGCATGGGACATTCACACTCCGTAATCAACAAGAGTTTTATTCTCATTGATACGGAGAAAAGCTTAATTGATGTAAGCTCGTCATGTTTATGTAAATAAACAAATTAACCGCATAAACCTTTGGGGTTTATAAGTTGATTCGTTAAACGAATCAAGCACGGCTACTCATTAAATTAATGAGCATCGACCTTTGAAGGCCGCACTGCCGAAACTTTTAACCGAAGTTAAAGAGTCGGTCTTTCTCCTTGGTACAAGTACCGCGGATATCGGAAATCATTTTGGCGTGGAGGGCGAACAATTAAGTCCGCCGCCAAAACGAGTTTCCGATACCAGCACTACTGCCCGCTGCTTTGGATTTTAATGTTTTTTAATTTTTCAATAGCTTCCGCATACTGAGCACTGTCAAAAAGATTCTCAATCTCATCTAAAGCTGCCTTAACCGAAGCATCTACGGTAGCTGCGGCGGCAATTTCACTGGCAATTATAACATCACCATCGCCTTGCTCCGCTTTCTCCCCTTCTAATGTCTTTGCTTCCTCACTACCAACCGCTGTCGCTGTACCGGTTACAGATAATTCTTGATTTTTATTAATTCCAGGCTTAAGACCACCAACCGCTTCTTGCTTGGCTTCTTTTTCTTCCAACTTAACTAATCTTTCTCTAGCAGAAGACAATTCTTGTTTAAAACTGCGAGAAAGGTTTTCCATTCTCGGATCTTGAGTAGCGCCTTCTATAACTTCTCCATTTTTTTCTTCTCTATTCATTAACTCAATCATTTCAATAGCTCTTCTTTCTGCAAAGTTAATAGATAGCTTAGCTTTTTCTCTTTCAGATAAAGTAGCAGCCAACCTAGCTCTCTCGCCAGCTGTCTTAGCCATATATAGAGGATCACCGGGTGTACTGTTTTTAGAGAAAGTTATTGCCGAACCAGCCAACGCAAAAAAAGCGACGATCATCATAGCGACCGGCACCGGTTGACTTAAACGGCTAAACAACAAAGAGAAGCGAGCTCCCATGCCCAACTTAACCGCCTCAAAAGCTTCACCATTGGAAATCTGGCAGCTTAAAAGCTCACGATTTTTATCCACCCAAGACTTCTCCGGCTTAGTGGCCGATAGAGAAGAAAGAGCTTTGGTAAAATCTTTATCTAACATGTTGTTGTTTTAATAAGTAAAATGTTTGTAAAATTTTTATTCTTTTTGAAAATTAACTTTTAACCAGTTTACGAAGAGCCTCTAAAGATCTGTGTACTAGGACTCTTACATTACCGGATGTCTTATCTAGAATATTCGCTATCTCGGCAATAGATAATTCGTTAATAAATCGCATAATGACAATTTCCCGATACTCGTCTTTAAGTTGAGGGAGAGTCTCTTCTACTAATTGTCTAAAGTCTACCCCGTCCTGAAGTTTTAATCTTGGATCAACTACGACCTGGCTCGGTAAGTTCTCTTCATTCTCAACCATAGCTTCTAAAGAGACAGACTCTTGTTTGGAAGTCTTACGGTAGTGATCTATTACAGTGTTACGAGCTATCTTATAAAGTAGAGGCTTAAGGGTGTCCTGGTCATCATCTAAGTTACCTTCATAGACATAGTTCCAAGCTTTTAGAAAGACCAAAGAAGTTAAATCCTCGGCCGTCTCCCTACCCCGCACTTTATAATAGACAAAGCGATATATCTGGTCAATGTACAAGTTGTAGGCTTCAATAAAAGCCTGTTTGTCTTTATACTTTCGTAGTCTGGTAAACAGGGCTTCCTCGCCACCGAATATGGTCATATAGGCTTACGTTATTAGTATACGTAAAAAAAATAAAAGCGTTACACTAACCCTTTTAAAGAAACATAACGCTGATTAATACACCTGAAATAATAACATATTATAATATAAATAGCAATACTGGTTTTAATTTAAAATTTAAAAAAGCAAGTATAAAAACCTTAAAACCTTATCCTACTTATCCCCTGTTTTCTGATGCACTTAAATTATGGTAACTGTGGATAATTATGAATAAGCAGCGGTTTAGAAAATCCTGTTTTTTAGATTAAAGTATATAATTCAATAAAGACTTTAAGTAACTCCTCCATAAAGGGGTTTTTTAATTATTCATCTTTTAAATGATCTTTAAAATGGGATAATTAACTTAAGTCCAAACAGGCCTGGACTTATCTTTAAAAATAGTTTATGATGTTATTAACTTAAAGGAGCCTATCCTAACTTAAGTCCAGGTCAGTTTGGACTTAAAAATATGATTAAAGAATCTAACCAAGAAAAAGAATTAGAAATAAAGCCTATTTGGGTCTCTGTTTCAGAGGCAGCCAAACTGGCTGGCGTTGGGGATAAAACCATTCGCCGAGCTATTGATGCCGCTACTGTCACCTTTAGGGTTGTTCATAATCGTTATTCCATTGAAGTAGAATCTTTGCTTGAATTTTTAAACTCAAGTACCAAGCTAAAAAATAAACTTAACAAACAAGGTATAGGCAGATACGTAGAGCTGTGGAAAACTAAGAGTAATACACAGGGTAAGTAAAGAAGGTAAATAAAAAACTCCGCCACTTAAACAAACGTGGCGAAGTCCGGAGGATACTCAACTTATATAAAAGGAAAGAGCAAGGAAAAGAACTATTAAATACCTAGTTTCTTTTTTTTATTTAAATTTCTTGAAGCTTGATTTCGTACTTACCATAATTAGGATCTTTCTTGCGGTAATGCATACGCGGTAAGTAACCATTGATCTCGTTCTTAATAATTCCAACAAGATCACTTAAATTAACCTTGGCTAAGCTGTTAATAACCAAAGACTTAATTAAGTAAATAGCATCAGTGGGAATTTCCCTTTCATCAAAATAAGGGATTAGATCACTCTCAATGAGTGTCAATGAACCCACGCTATCTAGTACAAAGAAATTCTTTATTCTATGCTTTGGTATAATTAATATATTAACCACATGTCCTCCTTCTTCATGTGGGGTATAGTTAATATCCTCAGCTATTAATTCCTCATAGAGACCGGAAGTGTCTGATCTTAATGAACCCTCAAATGGCCACTCAAAGATTCTTATCTTTGATACCCTGTCATCAACATAGACAGAGTCGGTGCTTCTTACATTATAAAGTCTATAAGAATCAACCTGTTTGGCTTGATATTGAAACATTAAAATACTTATAAGATTGATTCCTCTCGGGAATGACAATCCCACAAAAACACCTAAGGCAAAACCGAAAAATAATACACAGGTAAAAACAAAGAATTTTTTACTTTTCATTTTAAACTCTCCCTTTAAATTTAAATGAACGTTTTAATTACTTTAATACTGCCCCCATTGTAGGGGTTTGTCAAGTAAGGGTAAAAAAGGGGTAAGAGAAAGTAAATAAAAAAACGTCACCCTAAAAAACAAGGTGACGTTAAAGTTACTAAAAATGAGCTACAGATTCCTTGAAATTGTTAGTTAAGAAACTAAGTATGAAACTACCGGCTTCATACACTCCATAGCCAATTAATCCAACAATAATCCAAGAAGACGCTATTACAGCAATAACGTAAAAAGTATTTAATACTAATTTCATCGTCATAACTTTTATTCTCCTATTTTATTTGAAATTATTAAATTATTAAAAGAACTATATTTATCCTCATTAAACTCTTTTTATTTTAATTTGTCAAGAGCTGTACGATTGCATAGTTAGGGTTACCTTTTTTCTAGGTAATATATAAAGAATTAAATAAATAACCGCACCTGTGGAAGATGCGGTATAG